>JAOZKL010000045.1 GCA_029935375.1 Patescibacteria group bacterium
ATGAGAATGAAAAAGCAATGAACTTGCAAACAGAGAATGTATACACATTTGCATTTGATGATGTTAATTATTCTGTTAATAAGATAGAATTAACAAAGATGTTAAGAGCTAAAGGTCTTAATCCATTAGATGTTCGTATAGTAAACCTGCCTTCAAAAGTAAAACTACGACAGAAAACTAGAAAAAAATCTGCAAAGAAAAGAGCGAAGAAATACTACGTTAAACTAAAAGATAGCGACAAGATTGATGAAAAGTTCGAGCTAACTGTTGGGCAAAAGGCTATTAAAGCAGAAAAAGTTGAAGAAAAAAAAGTTGAGAAGAAGGAAACAAAATCAAAAAAATAATTTTATATGGCTAGATCACTAAAGAAAGGACCTTATATCGACGAACGAGTTGAAAAAAAGGTAGTAAAAGCAAAAGAGGAAGGTAAAAATGCGGTTGTAAAAACTTATAGTCGTTCATGTACAATAATCCCAGATTTTGTAGGTGTTAAATTCGGTGTTCATAATGGCAAAGCTTTTGTAGAAGTGCTTGTAACTGAAGATATGGTTGGGCACAAACTTGGTGAATTTTCTCCAACTACAAAGTTCAAAGGTCATGGTGGTAAGAAAGCATAATAAAAAAATAATTTAGAAAAAAGATATGTCTAAGGTAAAAGTATACAAACCAACAACGAGTGCACGACGTGGTACCTCTGTTATTGATTATTCAAAGGTTCTAACAAAACAAAAGCCTCACAAAGCTTTGTTGAAAAGGAAGAAAACCAGCGCTGGTCGTAGCAACGGTAAGATCACAGTTCGTCACAAAGGTGGAGGGGCTCGTAATCTTGTTCGTATTGTAGATTTTAAACGACAGTTTCCAGAAGGTTTCAAAGTCACTACTGTAGAGTATGATCCAGGTAGAACTGCTTTTATATGTCTTGTTGTAGACATGGCATCTGGTAAGAAAGTTTATGTACTACAGACTCGTGGAATGGAAGTTGGTAAGGTTTATAACAAAACTAGCGAAATTTCTCCAGGTAACTCAGTAAAATTATTTGATGTTCCAGTGGGTACAGAGATTTCTCAGGTTGAGTTCCAACCAGGGCAGGGTGCAAAAATTGCAAGAAGTGCTGGTAATTATGTAGTTGTAACTGCAAAAGAAGATAGATTTGTAAGTCTAAAGATGCCATCAAGTGAGATCCGTAAGGTTCTTGGTACTGCAACTTGTGTTATTGGTCGTATGAGTAATGATGCTCACTCGCTTGTTCGTATTGGTAAAGCTGGAAGAAAGCGTCACATGGGTATTCGTCCTACTGTTCGTGGTAAAGCGATGAATCCAGTTGATCATCCTCATGGTGGTGGTGAAGCTCGTAACTCTATCGGTATGAAATATCCAAAGACTCCTTGGGGTAAACATGCTCTTGGTGTGAAGACTCGTAACAAGAAGAATGTTACAAGCAAATTTATTGTAAAACGAAGAAAGAAAAAATAAATAGAATATGACTAAAAATTACACAGCAAGCACAGTTTTGGCATATAGTCCACGAAAAGCTCGCTATATTATAAATGAAATTAGAGGAAAGAGACTAGACAAAGCTTTGGATCTACTTACAAAGTTGAACAAAGGGCAGTCTAAAAAAGTTTACAACTTACTAAAATCTGCTGCAAGCAATCTTAGTTTAACAGAGTCTGATTACGCTGTTTATACAATCAAGACAGTAACTGCTGAAGAAGCTCAGAGATTGTATAGAACTCGTCCAAGAGCCAGAGGCTCTGCGTTTCGTATTCGTCGTAGATATTCTCGTATCAAGGTTTTGTTAGAGAAAAAATAATTGTTTAACTTAAAATATTATTATTTAATGCAGGTTTAACCTGCTTTTTTTTAATATCTTCTCCCAGTATCTATATAGTTATTCCTAGCCAGTGTTGATTTTGCTGGTTCTATTACTTGTGCCAATGTATTAACCGCATTGATATTGCCTATTTCGTTATCTATCATGTGCTTAAATAGTTTTTCATAACCATTTATGATTTGTTGGACTTCTGGATTACCCCATTTTGTAGCAAAATATTGTTCTGGATGCTCATTTTTGGGCACTAGTTTGTTTATAGCCAAGATTAGGTTGTTAGCCATGTTTGTAATTTCATCTCTTGTGATACACTCCTGTGGTGCAGATCCATGAAATTTTTGTTCAGTAGTTTCAAGGTTATTTTCACTGCATGAGTAATCATGCCATTGTTCGGCCTGTGCAAAGTTGTTTAAGTAGTCTTCTGTTGTTTTGTTTTCCTGTGTCTGTGTGGTGTCTATATCAAACACTGCAGCTGTAAAGGCAACAGACAAGACTACAGTTGCTAATAGTTTTATAACAGGGATAGTTTTATTCCTTTCAAAATTTACAGCCTCTCCGTTATTCATAACATAATTATACACAACATTTTGTTTTTGAGCAAATAAAAACAGGCTAGGGTATAATTTCCTAACCTGTTGTGGTGTGTGCTTTAACTATTCCGCCATGTTTTAAATCTTTGCCAACGACTAGGAATGCTTTTGATGGCATCTCTAGTGTCTTCTGCAATTTCAGTAGCTTTTCAAACAACTTCCTCTTTATCGATTTGGTCAACTTGTTGGTGTATGATATCTGCACCGCTTTCCATTTTTCCTAATCAATAATCTACTGTTTGCATAACTTCTTCTTTAACATTTTGCCTTCTTTCTTTTCTCTGATCTTGTGTCATATTAATCTCATTTTCAATCACATCTACAGTTTTTTTATGCAGTTGGTTAACTTGGTCTACTCAGTCTGAGATAGTTTCATCTAATCAATCTATACAATAATCTGCAAAAATGGGATTATCACAAAAGTCAAAATCAGATGCATTTGCCTGATTAGCAAATCAAAGAAAACATACAATAAGAGTTCAAAATCCAAACAAAATAAAGTTTTTTACCATGTTCTTTTTGGTCAAAATATAAAAAGTGGTCAAAACGCCACATATTATTAATAGCATATAACAATGCTATGGTCAAGATTTTAATTATCTCTTTTCCAGTTCATTACTCATGTTTTTCTCTGGCTCTCATAATACTCTATCCGGTGTTTGTTGTAGACCAGCTCCTTTCGACGCTTTTTGTCAGCTTCATCTTTAAACATCATATCCCTGTTTTTAAGATTTCGTGCTATATCGTCCCTTATCTTTGCTTCTACTGTTTTGTGTCAGAACAAAGATTTGATCTCATCATATAAGCCGTTGATAATGTCAAACATTCGCATTTGGCGTTAGATTATAAAAATGTAAAATAGTTATGTAACACTAGCAGATCTCTATCACGAAATATCTTTTTAGTCAAAGGTTTTGACAGTTTTCATTTTTTGTTTTACATAATTTATATATGTTAGACACTGTTTTGAATCATCTCACTGTAGCGGTAGTTTTCATATTAATACCTGGAATTGCTAATTCTATGCCTGTTTTTGCTCATAGATTTAAGATTAACTTTTTAAATTATCCTATAGATTGTGGTGCAAAATTAAACAACAAGAGAGTTCTTGGAGATGGTAAGACTTGGAGAGGATTTTTCTTTGCATGGCTTGGATCTGGGATACTGCTTTCCCTGCTTCTCTATTTTGTTATTCCAGATGTTTTATACAAAATACCTTTAATTTCAGATCTTAGTCTTTGGCAATTTTTATTATTCTCTTCTGGATTGTCTATCTCTGCTCTCATTGGAGATTCCTTAAAAAGTTTTTTCAAAAGGCAATCAGGTATCAAGCGTGGACATAGTTGGTTTCCATTTGATCAACTAGATTGGATAATTGGAGCTGCCTTATTCTATATCATAATATTTGGTTGGCAAGATTTTATATACTTTACTTTTATATTGGGATTGATTTCTCATCTGTTGGTAAAACTTGGTGGGTATCTTTTGGGGATAGAAACAAAAGCTTTTTGATAAAATTTTTATAAATGAAAGTATTCGATGGTAACATAAACAAAATTATTTCCTCTACATTTACCAAGGTTATGAGGATTATACCTGATTGGGTAACTCCAAATTCGATTAGTTTTGTTGGAGGTTTTTTAAGCGTTGGTACTATATTATTATTTGGATTTTGCTACTCCGATCTGGAGTTAGTTGTGTTGTTGTTGTTTTTAATCTTCCCTTTTGATGTGCTGGATGGTATGTTAGCCAGATATCGTGGACTAGAAACCGAATTTGGAAGAAAATTAGACCCAGCTATCGATAATACTGTAGCAATACTATTTATCATTTATTTGTTGTATAGTGAAGTATTGAGCGTCTTATCTTTAGTATTGATTGGGTTGTATGCATGCAAGTATACTCTTGTATTGTTAAAAAGGAGTTATGATGTAGGAGGTGGAAGAATGGCTCTCGTTGGAATGTTTTTTATCAAGATTGTAGCAGATCTATGGTGGATACAATATAATACTATTTTGATTGCTTTGATTATCTGGAATTGTATTTCGCTTTTCTCTGGTATCTATCTAACTAGGGAGGTTAAAACCATTACTGTTGATTAATAATTTCTTGAAACTCATCTGGCATCAAACTCTCCTGTTGTTGCAATTTTTGTTGTATTGTCGTTTCTCCAAAACTTTTTATTAATTCTACTAGCTCTGGATATTGTTTGCTTTTGTATGCGGTTATAATTGCTTCTTTAACTTCATTTTCTGTTCCTACACACTCAAATGGCTTATAGCCTTCTATGCCAGACAGTTCTTTTAATGTTTTTGTCATGTCTTTGTCCTCAAATATATTTATACCAAATACTTTTATAAGATCATCTTTTTCAATTTGAGCTGATAACATTGCAAACACAAAAGCGCATTTTGGACACTTACAACACCAGTTGGATTTTGTGCTACCGTTGCTAGTTCTAAAATTTGAATTGCATGATATAAAATCATTTTTATAATCTGACCAACAATTATTTGCAAAATATTTTGTTATCTGCGCCTCTGACCATGGTCGCAATAGTGAGAAATAATTTATGTCTGCTGAGATATGTTTTTTGACATATTCTTGAAAATCTTTTTCGAATTCTACACTTTTAGAGTATTGATGGTTTACATTTAGTCCATCCAGTGTTGTATTGCCTTCGTTTGCTGAAGATTCGTTTGAGAGGATAGCGTTCTTTTTGTTTCGTATAATCAGTGTAAACATACTAAGAAACGCCAAAATACTTGAAATTGGTATATGTCCATTATATGCTTTTGTCCCATTAAACCCATTTTTATTTAACTCTATCAACTTTGGTGAGATTTTTCTGATTATTTGCAAATGTTGTGTTTCCCCACTTCTTTTATTTTGTTTCTGATGGACTTTACTTATCATAGAATTCAAAAAATCATACTGGCCAACAGTCCATGTGTCAAATTTTTGACCAGCATTTGTCAAAATAGTAGCTGTTGTCAGGCTATCTTTTCCACCGCCAATTGGCACAATATTTCCATTATTATTTTTTATTTTGATTGCATTGTTATCTTTTTTTACATATGAAAACTCTGCAATGTCTTCAAAGTTCAATTTATTTTGTATCAAGAATTCTCCAAGTCCATTTTTGTATAATTTTGTAAAGAATTCTGCCTGAGATTTGTTTGGAGCTACAAAATCTTTTGCATATTTAATTTTGTCTGGTAAAAATGCTTTATAATATGACACCCCACAGGCTAGCGATAGCCCATAAAGAGTTTTTTGCATTGCTTTTTTGGAGTAGTTTGGATCTATTTCAAAATTTATCTGAAATGTTTCTGTAAAATCAATCTTATTATCCAATGAATAATGCAATTTGATTGTTCTTGATTCTTGATCAAACTCTGGTTTGTTGAAAATAAAAGATTTAAACGAACTATTTGGCATAAAAAAAGACTGTATTATTAACACTCTTTCGTCAACTCTTGACAAAATGTAAAGATTATAGTTGGATGTATTGGATTAGTTTTTAAATCAAGAAATATTTTATATGCCTGCTACATGCGCACTAACTGGAAAGACTTATAAGACCGTAAAAAAGCGTAGTCATTCTCATCGTGGAACAAACACAAAAGTAAAGCCAAATTTACAGAAAATTAGGATTGGTAACAAATCTGTCAAAGTGTGTACTCGTGCATTGAGAACGCTAAAAAATAAGTTCTAGTATTTAACTTGTATGAAACAAGAACTACTCAACACTCTTGGAATGATTTTTCTGGGTGTTGTGTTGTTTGTGGGTGGTTTTTATTTTGGTTACAAATATCACAAGGGAGAAACAGACAATGGGATGGTTGCTGGAGTATCTGATATAAGAGAGACTGCCAATGGCATAGTCAATATTGAGACAGAGATTATTACCAAAGAGCTGGATGGCGTGCACTGGATAAAGGTCAATGAAGAGCCTATTTGTCCCGTTGATTATCCGATTAAGGGCAAGTTTGACGGCACTGTTGGGTTCTATTATACAAAATCAAACAATTCTTATGGCAGGGTAAAACCATCACTGTGTTTTGCTACTGAAGATTTTGCCAAAAATAGTGCAGGATTTGTGAGGAAATACTAAGCATTTTTTTCTGGAGATTGACAAGATATAGAATTTGTTTCAGTCTTTAATTGTATTTCAGTTTCATTATGATTAGATGTTTGTGGAGTTCATAGAGGCAGGTCTGTCTTGCTATTGTTTCTGCCGTCATCCCACACTTTAATATTGTCATGCCAGTGTAGGCGGGTATCCACACCTTGTCAATCTAATTTTGGAGACAAAATAAATTTGGTAAACAAGAACAATTTTCTCCAACTTATTTGTTACATTCATTTTACCTTGGCGCAAAACGAACCAAAAGACCAAGAGAGGATAAAA
>JAOZKL010000100.1 GCA_029935375.1 Patescibacteria group bacterium
AACCAAAAACACCAACAACTCTCTCTCTATCAGCAGGTTTGATTAGTTTGTATGACTCTCTATTCGGGGTTAAAATCCTCTTCATCCTATCGCCTATTATTAATTGTGTCTTACTAGCGTAATTAGGAGGCACTGTATATACACTACCATCATCTCCAACCATGGACTGACCATCAAAATATCCCTCAACTACCTCAAGAGCCTCATATTCTTCTGAATTTACAATTCCTGTGTTTTTTGTTTTTATATCTCTCATTCCAGCCTCTTTTGCCAGTTGTAATATTATTTCCTTTGCAGTTTTTAAATTTTTCTCTGCTATTTCCAACAAACTTAATGCGCTACTAATTTTTTTTGGGGACATATTATATATGTATTTGTTTTTTATCAATTTATAAACTGTTGTCAGTATAAAAACTATTATCATTTATGTCAATATTTAAAAATAATCGATAAATTACTTTTCCCTCTTTACAAAATTCATTTTTTAAGTTTCACTTTTTCTTGTGATCCTATAGCTCAATTGGATAGAGCGTCTCCCTCCTAAGGAGAAGGTTGGAGGTTCGACTCCCCCTGGGATCACCATTATTATTTACTAAAAAATAGAGGTCAACGTGCTGAGTGACTTTAAGTGTCTGCAAACTTTCCTATTTTGTAATCTATAATACTTGACAAAAATGAGAAAATCGTGTTTATTATAAACATTCTAATTATGGCTGATAAAAAAATTAAAGTACAATTGAAATTAGTTATAGGAGCGGGTAAAGCCAATCCAGCGCCTCCAGTAGGTTCTGCACTTGGACCCCATGGTATCAATTTGATGCAATTCTGTAATGATTTCAATGATCAAACAAAGACAATGCAAGGTAATGTACCTGCTGTTGTTACAATATATGAAGATCGTTCATTCGAATTCGTTATCAAAACCCCCGCTGTTTCTGAATTAATCAAACAGTCTTTGAAAATTAAAAAAGGTTCTGGCGTTCCAAACAAAGAAAAAGTTGCTAAAATTACAAAACAACAAATTGCAGAAATTGCAGAAAAAAAGATGCCAGATCTTAACTGTTACACAGTTGAGCAAGCTTCCAAAATGGTTGAAGGAACTTGCCGAAGCATGGGAATTGAAGTTACCGAATAAAATAAAATAAGTATATGACTGAAAAGAAAATTATAAAGAAAAGCAGTGGCTCAAAAAAGTACCGTGCTAATTTAGATAAAATTAAAACGGCAGCTGGAGACAGCCAAGTTTTTGAATTAGAGAAAGCTGTGGAGTTACTAATGGATCTAGAACAACCTAACTTTAAAGAAGGTGTTTCTGTTGAGGTTCATTTTAAACTAGATATAAACACAACAAAATCCAACCAATTAGTTAGATCAAGTGTTTCGTTGCCACATGGAACTGGGAAGGAGATTAAGATCGCAGCTTTTGTTTCTCCAGAAAATGTTGAGAAAGCTCAGAAGGCTGGTGCAAGCCTTGTTGGTGGAGGTGATTTAATTGATGAAATTAAAAAAACGGGAAAAATTAATTTTGACATAGCTATTGCAGAACCTGTTATGATGAGAAAATTAGGTCCAGTTGCTCGTATTTTAGGAACAAGTGGTGTGATGCCAAGTCCAAAAACGCAAACGGTTGGAACAAATATTGAAGAAATGATCAAAACTATCAAAGCTGGTAAAGTTGATTATAAAAACGATAAAACTGGAAACTTACACATAATAGCTGGTAAAATCAGTAAAAAATTCACCAAAGAACAATTGATTGAAAATATTCAAGCCGTTCTTGAATCTGTTAAAAAAGCAAAGCCAGAAGCTATAAAAAAGAAATATATAGTAAGTACTTATGTTACTTCTGTTATGAGCCCCAGTATTCGCATTGCATAATAATTATTTTTAATTAAATATAAAGAATTAGCCCGTTTGGGCTTTTTTTTGTTGGATAAGACTTAAATTGTCAACCGAAGTGCAACACTTGATTTGATTAAGTTGAAAAATAGTT
>JAOZKL010000101.1 GCA_029935375.1 Patescibacteria group bacterium
TCTATCCATTAGATACTTGGGCTGGAGATGGTAGTATTTTTGATACATACACTACATCTACTGGAGATGCTGCTTATGGAAATATTCTTTATGCCGTGCCTGTTGTAGATCATCTAGAGTCTGCTACTTTTTACGAAGGAGACATTGTCTCAGTTACATTGCCTGTTGGGTCTTGGCCAAATCAATTATTTTTGGCAATAGATCAGACATATACTGATAATCAGGGCAGTGCTCCAGTTGTATCTAATTTTGTGACTGATATGCCAATGGTTGAAACATCCCCTGGAAGCGGTGAGTGGGTAGCTCCTGATGCAGGTGCGTGGATAGTTGATGGAGAGTTGATCTGGATGATTGATACTAGTTTGTATGGTCGTGGCTCTGAAGGTGATTATGATTTTACATATTTTGTTCACGATGGAACTGGCAATCGATCTGATTCAGATTCTGACCCTTCTAATGGAGGTGATGATCACACTGTATTGTACACTATAGAAAACGTTGCACCAGAGCTAACACTGAGCGCAGACAAAACTATAGTAGAAATTGGAGAGGATATTACTTTTGCTGCTAGTTTTACAGATCCTAGTGATCAAGGGGCTATGTTTTTCGATGATTCTGATTGGGGATTTGCTGTTAATTTTGGAGATAGTCCTGATATATTTGCAGATGTTTTAAATAACACAGGTGATATAATTGCCCAGACTGGAGATATTATTTATTCATATTCTTCTGCTGGTACATATATAGTTGCTATGGCTGTTTGTGAGAATAGCGGGCAAGATATTGATGGCGACGGTATAAATGATGGTGATGATGGGTGCGGTGTCGATTATATTGAAATCACAGTTGTAGATCCATTAGAGCTGACATTGCAAGATATTGTTATCAATGAGCTTGAATCAATTCCATCTACAACAGCTTTTGTTGTATCTCATAATGGAAGCCTGGCTTGTTCTTATATAATAAATCCTACAAATATTGTTAATCAACCAGGTTCTTATATTGATTATGCGGTATCTTGTACTGTAGAAAACGGAGCTAGTACTCCAATTACAAAAACTGCAAACTTGAGAGTTCTCAATAATGTGCCAAATGCTCTTATTGCTGCAAATCCAGGTACAACTGTTGACGAAGGAACTTCTGTAGCATTAACTGCTTTTGCAAATGGAGGTAATCCTGGTTATACATATTTATGGGGAGGTGACTGTAGTGGAACATCAGCTGTAGTTAATTTGCCAGGTGTTGTTGGTCAATATTTCTGTAGTGTGGAGATTACAGATACGGATGGAGATGTTGATTCTGCCTCAGTTTTTGTTACCGTAAATCCAACTATTATAGATATTCCAGATGAGCCTGAAGAAGATGAGCCATCTGATCCTGAAGACCCAGAAGAAGATCCAAGTGAAGATCCGTCAGAAGACGAACCTCTAGATCCAAACGATCCTGAAGAAGATGAGGAGGACGATGGTGAAGTTGCTGGTGCAAGTGCGGAAAAAGGAGTTTGTGATAATGTAGATTTTCCTTGGTGGATAGTAATTATTCTTGCTGTCACACTACTAGCTTCTGCTGCAGCGATAAATAAGCAAAAAGGAAGTGAAAACAAAGATAAAAAATAAAATATTAAACTTATATTATGTCAAAAATTAAAATTGTATCAATAATCCTATCTCTTGTAGCCAGTGTTATAGCTCTTTATCTATATCTTACTAGGCAGTGTCCAGATGGTCCTTGGTGGCTTGTAATCCTTCTAATGGTTGTAAATGTATTATTTGTATTATTTAATATGGTTGCAAACAATGTAGAAAAAAAGAATAATAACAAAAAAGATAAAGAAGAGGATACTAATTGGTAGTTTCTTTACATGTATTTTTTCTTACCCCTTTAAAGGGGTTTTATTTTTTGATAAAATTCTTAAATTGTCAACCGAAGTGCAACACTTGATTTGATTAAGTTGAAAAATAGT
>JAOZKL010000011.1 GCA_029935375.1 Patescibacteria group bacterium
ATTTAACACCATATGAAGTTTTTCACGGTGTTGCACTTTGAATTACAATGTAGCAGACTACCCTTGACAAAAAACAATTTTAATACCAACATTATTTTTGCATTCGGAGGTCGTCTAACGGTAGGACACCTGGTTTTGGTCCAGGCAATCGGGGTTCGATTCCCTGCCTCCGAACCACATAAAATAATAACGCCAATTAGGCTGTTTTTTTATTGACTAAAAACATTTTATAATAAAGCATTATAAATAATGACTGACAAACTAAATATCATATTTTTCAGCTCCTCTGACTTTGTACTGCCAATATTAGAAGATATAAAAGATAACGAAGGGGCAATATTTTCCAAAGTGTTGGAAGACCAGCTAAAATATATTAACAACTTTGACTATATACCAGCTATTGAAGATATTATCAAAAAACAAATAACGAATACGAAATTTAATAAACCAATCAAATTGAAACTAATCGTTACACAACCAGATAGAAAAAACAGACAGAAAATAATATCCAATCCAATAGCTATGTATGCACGGGAGAATAGTATAGAATTATATACTCCAGAAAAAATAAAAACAGAAATTGAAGATTTCAAAAAAATATCCACAGATGCAGATATTTGTATCACGGCTTCTTTTGGACAGATATTGCCTCAAACAGTATTAAACATTCCAAAATACGGAATAATTAACTGGCACCCATCAAGACTACCCAAGTATCGCGGAGCAACGCCAATGCAAACAGCTATAGCAAATGGAGATGAAAAAACTGCATTGAGTTGGATAGAAATGACCAAAGGCATGGATGCGGGTAATATTTTGTTGCAAATGGAGAACTCAATAGAAAAGAAAACTGATATTTTTGAGATGGCCAAACAAATGGGGCAAATCGGTAAAAATACATGGGCTGTTGCCGTTGCAATACAAATACTTAGAGACTCCAACTCTGAAGAAGACTTTAGTATAAAACAAAAGAAAGAAAACATTACGCTGTGCAAAATGTTAGAAAAAAAAGATTGTTTAATTGATACAAATCAAATGAATGCGGAACAGGTTTATAATCATTGGAGGGCCTATAAGATGTTCCCAAAAACAGAAATTGAAAATGATAAATTTGGAAGAATTAAACTAAGGGAGTTGAATGGCTGGATGAATATTGATGAGATTAATGAGTTAAGAATAGAAAATGGCAAAGAAGAAGTGGATAATAACAACTGGCTGCAAATTAAAGATAAGAAAAAAATAAGAACATTTCTGAAGTGTTATAATAATACATTTATTGAAGTTGAAGAAATTGGATTAGATGGTGGCAAAATATTAAAACTTTCTGGAATAGAGATAAACAAAATAACTAATTAAAAAGATATTAAACTAATATCAAAAAAAACCACCGAATAAACAGTGGTAATTTTTTATGTTTAGATAAAACAAATCTTATATTTTATTCAGACTCTTCATAATCAACACCTGAAAAATAATCTTCATAAGATTGATAATCCTCATCATTGTAATCTTCGTCATAATATTGATAATCGTAATCATCAATATAAATATTAGCATTATCGTCCTGGAAAGATGTATAGTCTGAGAAAAGCTCTGAAAGGGTCATAATACCATTCCCAAGTTCACTACCTTCAATATCTTCCATAAATTGTTCAATGGATTTTGTAGATATTGGAACCTCAATTTCAGCAACTTCATCATTAGTCCTAATTTCATAAACTTGATAAGACAACATTATACCATCTTTTAAAAAGTCCATTTGATCTCCTTCAGTAAAAGCCTCTTCAGGAAGCATGATTTTAACTTCTATCTTAATAGAGTCAATCTTATCAGTCTTTTGATTGATATAAGAGTAAAACTTAATATGCTCAATCATATCTTGAGCTTCTTTTTCTATATCAAATTCTCCTGCAATACCTTCCTTCATTTCATCTTTATCAAAGTCATCTCGAGCCCCCTCAAAAGCTTCTTTAACCATTTCTTTGTAATCACCTTCTGTAGCCGGAAGTGGGACAATATCGTCATCTCCAGTCATTTTAACCATTGCATCCTGTAGATCACTCAATGTATCATATTTTCCAGAAACAAACTCTTCCAAAAGATCATCGTTTATTATCTTATCTGCAAGTTCTGGCAAAGTTGCTTCTAAATTTTTACCACCATCTTCTAGGTTTACTTCAAAGACAATCTCACGAGACTTTGTGCTATATTCTCCATCCGGACCAAAAGAGTAGGTATCAATACCTCCAACCTCTGCATCTTTTATAAGACCACAAAAAGCTTCCATAGCATATTCCCCTGTATCAGAAGAAATAATCTCATCTAGTGAAATAAGAGAAATCTCCTTAGCCAATGCAGCAAGATCGCTTATACCATCTTTTTGTGTATCTGTAATACTAAGTTCTTGACCATACCAGTCATTAAATTGTGTGGAATATGACTCCCCATTGCTTGAAACATCAATTTTTGGAATAGAGAAATACGCACCCTCAACAGTTGAAACCCCCTTTGCTTCCAAATCTAGTGTAATTTTATCAGCAAGATCCAAACCAAAAGATTCGACCAATCCTTTATCTGCTTTTACTGTCATTCCAAGAGCAACAGACATTGCCTGTTGTTCCATATCCACTGCCATATCACCTGTCACACGAATAACTGCAGAGTCTTTGTATTCAGAGTTTACAGGACTGATTTGATACATATACTTCTGAGATTGAGCATTTACCTCCTCTATTTCTTGAGAAACTAAATTTTCCCATAGATCAGCACAGTTTTCAGGATCTTGAAAATTGACAGCTGCAAGTTTGTTTGCAAAAGCCTCGTTCTTTGATGTCATTAAATCAGTTTTTAAAGCTGCTTTATGAGCACCAACAGCGTCCAAACCTCTAGATAAAAGAGATTGTCCAAAAACTGGGATTATAGATAGTAACAAAACTGCAAGCAACCCCGCAACTGCAACTACAGCTGTTTTTTGCATTTTGTTAACAGCTTTTGGTTTGCTAGAAACTACCTTATCTTCAACTTTCTTGACTTTTTTATCAGTCTTTTTCTTAACTGTCTTTTCTGCTTTAGTCATAATATAATTATTGTACTAAATACATTAGACTATTTAACAAAAACTGTCAAGCAATCCACACTAAAGAGCGCACAAACTCCTAACCTGATTGCATATTAGAGCCGCATATTGAAACTGATTATTATTTAAATAACTAGTGTTTATCTGATGCAAGGTGTTCAATATAACCTTAGCTGGTTCTATTTCAGGATGCCGAAGAGCAGTTAAACCAGTGTTCATATAATTACTAAACAATGCAGATTGTAAAAAATTCATGAAATAACTTCGCTTTGTTTGTACATCCTTTATTTTACCAAGAATCTTTTCTAGAGAATCAAGAAAATTACGGATTATCTGCTCAGAACTGTCATTAATACCAAAAGATACATGGTCAGGACTAAGTAAACTAAGCTGAGAAGGATGGTGAAAATCTAGTAAATTTTGCAATGGAGGCACATCATCTATAGACACTGCTTTTGGTACATCAGCGCCAAGATAATTTGGCTGTGTTAAAATACTATAGTTCAGTATTTTTTTATCTTTTTTTTGTAACTGTTTCTTTTCCGCAGCTACTACAGGAGACTGCATATCTGAAATAATCTCAAGCAATATTGAAGAGGTTCCGGTTATCAAAGCATTTTTGATCTTAAGGCTCTCAATGGGGTTAAATTTGGTAATATTGGCTAATAAGAAACGCCTATCCTGATCTTGGATAATATCCGTATTTTGTATTAACTGTACCAATTCTGCACTCATAAGTTATTTATTTTTCAAAACTCTTTTAATCAATTCCTCTGGAGTATCTACAATCTCCAACATATCTATATGTGACTGATCAATAGTTCCTCTCACAAGCATCGTATTTCTAAACCAGTCTATCAAGCCTTTCCAAAAATTGCTATTGTATAAATATATAGGAACACTTTTTTTCTTGCCAGTCTTTATAAGGGTTGCGAGCTCCATTAGCTCATCTATCGTACCAAATCCACCAGGAGCAACAATAAAAACATCAGAGCTGCGCAGTAAATCTTTACGAACTGAAAAATGATCAAAGATAAGACTAAGATCAGCAGGAGACTTAGCCTCCTCACCAGCTATTGTAATATTATAAGCAATTGTATCTAAAATATCGTCATTATCATTAGCCAAAGCAGCGGACATTATACCAGGGCCTCCACCAGTAACAATTGCCCAACCTTCTTTTCTCAATTCCTCACCTATTTTTACAATATCTTTATAGTCTTGATCATCAGCTGGTAATCTAGCGCTTCCATATATTGTAACCTCTTTTATGGAACCTATCTTACTCTTAGCATGGAAACCTTTAATATACTCATCTTCAATACTCTTAATATACTGCAACTGATTGTTAGACAAATCGTCTTTTTTTGCTTTGTTTTTTGACATCACCTAATAGTGTACCATAATGCATAAAAATTGACAAGATTGTTTTTACATTATCAAATCTAAAGTTATTCCAAAATATTGCGACGATCAACCTCAATTAAACGGATAGCTATTCCCGTACTTGTTATATCAAATCTTTTTCTAATTTGATTTTCAAGAAAACGAACATATGACCAATGTATAGTAGTTTTATCTCTTAACAATAACTCAAATGTAGGTGGCTCTGACCTGGTATATCTGAGATCATAAATTATAGGCTTTCTTTTTACTTTTAATTTTTTTGGAGGTTTAAATTTCATAAGCATATCGAATAACTTACGAACATCTGCTTTGTTGATATATTTACGCCGATTTTTGAGAGCTGCGTCTACAGCGGTCCATATACTCTTTATATTGCCAGGGTCTTTTTCTTTTTTCATTTCATCTGATGAATCTTCCCATTCTTTCGCAGATACCCATACAAACTTTTGAACTTTTAAGAATTGAAATTTAAATCCAAAATCTTTTATAAACTTTGCTCTATCATCTTCATCTTGGATAAGATCTGACTTATTGGCAATCACAACCACTCCCTTATGAGCCTCTTTTACAATCCCAGCTACAATCTGATCTTGGTTAGTTAATGATTCTGAAGAATCTAGCACCAAGCAAACCACATCCGCTTCGTGAGCAGATTGAACAGTTCTGTATGTTGCAAATGTCTCAGCACCAAAAGTTCTCTTGCCTGGTTTTCTGATACCAGTAGTATCCATCAATAAATACTTTTTACCTCTTTCTGGCTGCTCTATCAAATAATCATTTACACTAAGCGTTGTACCAGCTGTTTCTGTAACAATCTGGATATCTTCTCTACACAAAGCATTGAATAGTGAACTTTTTCCAACATTTGGCCTTCCAAGTAAGAGTATTTTTGGTATCTTTGGCTCTCTATCCAAAAACCCTCCTTCAATTTTTTCAATTTCAGTAGTATAATTCTTTTCTTCTACAACAGTAACTGCCCACGCCCCTATATTTATAATTTCATCTCTCTGAGCAGGGTTATCTATAATAACAACGGAGCGAGAAGAGTCTAACCCTTCGTTTCTTATTATCTCTTCAATTTCATGCATGTCAACAATATCATAACAGTCGTAGCCAGATTCTAAACTACTCTTTACAAAATCTCTATTTTCCTCCAAAAAGTTTTTACTAAAAAACAAAGTATCAATCCGATTAACCCGAGGATCTTGCATTTCTTTGATATTAAACATGTTTATACCGTTGCTGTTTCGCTCTCTTGTAACTTGTATAGAGCCATCTTCAGCATAGTTTATCCTTTTCATTTTTCTACCTTTTTTTTCAACCTCCCTTTGATTCTGAAGAAAAAATTCTGACGGCTTATTACCTTTTTCAAAGCCTAGTTTTTCTAATTGATTGGTTATAGCATCCATCAATCTATCTACTCCATACCCAGTTGTTGCACTAAGATTAACAAAATCAGCTGCTCCCAACTGTACATATTCTGAGATTTCTCTATCAAAATTTGGATCATCCACCTTGTTAATAGCTATTATCAGAGGTTTTCCAGTTTTCCATATTTTCTGCAGTAGTTTCTCTCTAATGGTATCTACATCTTGCTTTCTATCTATGACCCAGACAAGAACATCTGCCTCAGCTATAGCTCCCCAACTCTTTATCTGAGTTTGTTTTTGTATTTCAGTATCTGGATCTGGAACAAGCCCGCCAGTATCAACAAATTTGATATAAAATCCATTCCATATATCCTCACCGTAGTTAAGATCTCTAGTTGTATGGGCTTCGTTAGCTGTAATGGCAGTTCTTTTACCACAGATTTTGTTTAATAAAGTGCTCTTTCCAGAGTTTGGAATACCTATCAAACCAACCAATGGTATGCTCTCATTTTTCTTTGACATAATTTTATAAACAATTACCTTTATTTTGATAAATGTCAAGCTAGTGACAAAAAATACAAATCTTGACAAAAACTGAAGTTTAAGACTTTATTTTATTTGAATAAAAAAAACAGGTATTAAATATGAAAAAATTCAATCCATCAGTAATTTTCAAAAAAGTTAAAGATAAAGTAAATAAGGTTTTCAAAAAAAAGACCAATAATACAATACAAGAACAATTAACTGGCAAAACAGTTGTAGAGTCACCAAAGCCTAAAGAAGTATATAAAAACAAAACAGGTAAACAAGATCCTCATATCAACATATATGATGATACTAACTTCTTGAAAGTCGGTAAGTATGAAAATACTATGAGACAATCAATACAAGAAAATAGAAAGAAGAGGATAAATTCTGACATAATAATAACCGGAATCGCTATTGGGCTGCTGCTTGGAGTTGTTTTATTTTTCTTCCAAGGTGTTCAACCAATGATGCTGGATAAGTATACAACACAAGTTAACGAACAGATAGACAATGTGAGCAAAAGATATTCTGATCAAGTTAAGGGGCTAGAGAGACTACAAAACAGCCTCGCAACCAATGCGATGTATGATAAATACCTATCTTGTGTAGATAATAACCTATACAACTCTATGGAAAGTGACCTACGAATGGTTGAAGTAAACAATGCAATGATTAGCCCAGACCTAAATTATAAAGAATTAGAAAAGTACCAAAATATAATACATTTGGATGAAGTGGATCAAATTTATAATAATTTTTACAATGAATATTCTACAAACATAAATGAGATTATAAAAATGCAAAAAGACATTGAACTCCTCCCTAGATATCTGGAATATAGAAACTCATGGATAGAGACCTGTCAAAACATGAAAGGCGAGGATGGAAATGAAATAGTAGAAAAATGTACAAATCTAGTAACAAAAACAGAAGAATATGAGAACGGGGAAACAATTGCAGAGTGGGAAGAGGCATTAAAACCTTTCGCTGACAATATCAAAAGACTGTGCACAAAAATCCCGCCCAAAGATAATGTTGTAAAATATGCAGCTTGGGAACTGGCTTGGATAGATAATTTTAATAAGATTGTAAGCTACCAGATTGATTATGACTCTAATGTAGAGAAAATGAATATATTACAAGAAGAGATGAAGAGTGGATCAAAGAAAGTAAAGTTAGATATAAACAAAATATACAATCTCAAAACTGAATTCAAAAATATATGGTACATACTAGATTTATAAAACTATAAAAAGAATTATGTATGCCAAGAAAATCTCAAAAAAAACGAATACGAAATAACAAAAGAAATAAATCCTGGAAAAACGCACCATCGATAAAAGAAAGTAGAAAATTAGTAGTAAGACAAAGCAATAGAATATCTAATAGTGTAAATAAAAAAAAGAGGGAAAGAACATTGTTAAAAAACTTACTTATCCTAGTAACTTCTCCATTACTTGTGTTTGTTAAATTATTTTCTGAGGGATATAAATGGGTTGAAAAAAAATACGGAAGAACTATTTTTCTAAAGTTAATAATAGGACTAACTTTTGTTGCAACTATATCTACCTTAACAAATTTACAAATTACCACAAGACAAGAAGGCGAAGAGGAATCAGTAAGAATCAACACTGAAATAATAAGAGCAAAGAGGGGGGATATTTATATAAAAGATATAAAATTAAGCAGAGATAATGTCAAAATAACAAGTTCTAGAAGACTTTCCACTATAACACTGGAGCCTGATAAATTAAAAAAATACATAGACAATGGCAACTTCACCAAAGATGATGTAGTTAACGCACTTGCTTCTTCACTTAATTTACCAAGAAACGAAATATATGCGAAAGTAACAGCAGAGTTAATCACAACTCCAATAAGAAGCTATACAATCTTAGAAAGATATGCAACACAAGAACAAGGGGAAATCATCAATAAGATGCGTAACAAATCTCGTGACAGTGAAGATGACAAAATGAATTACCATCTATGGCTAACATATAATACTGTAGATTTACGTGATTATCCGGAAAGCGAAATGCTAGCATCCACACTAGGCTATGTACAGAGAACAAAAGTACCAAGAGATGAGGCGCTAAAAGGGTGTGAAGACATGGTAGAGCAAAACGAAAGAAGAAAAACCTATGAATCCTATAGTGGATACAAAGAAGATTCGGAATACTCCATTGGTTACTATGGTCTGGAACAAAAGTTTTGTTCTGTGCTTTCTGGATTAAATGGAAGAGGGTTGATGAATAATGAGCCAGATACAACAGATGTAGATGTAGTAAACGGTGCAAATCTGTATTTGACAATAGATAGAAATTTACAAAAAAAGGCAGAAGAAATATTGGCTAAGGCGGTAAAAGATAACACAAATAAAAATGGGGGGCCAAAAAATGGAACAATATTAATAATCAATCTAGAAGATACAAATTTTGCAGATGCAGGAGCAATTTTAGCAATGGCATCATACCCTAAAGTAGATCCAAATAAAGAAGGTTTCACACAAAACGATCTGAAAGGTTTTTCAAATACAGCGACGATGTTGGACTACGAACCAGGGTCTGTTATAAAACCACTAACTGTTGCATCTGGACTAAATCAGTGGTTTACAAAACAAACCGATGAAGACGGTGATAGAATAGGACTAGATCCATCATGGCAATTTATAGGATATGATTGGAAAGGAAAGCCGTTTCAAGAAGCGAATGGAAATATTGTATATATCAAAAATGCTGGAGGCAAATCGTATGGAACAACTGAAAAATGGGGAATAAAAGATTGCTTAAGACTATCTATCAATACCTGCCTCTCCGACATAGAACCTCAGATCGGAACTTCACTGAAAAAAATTGAAGAAAAAAGAATATCTGATCATAGTATAACAAGAAATTACTTTGAAGAAAGATTCATGATAGGGAAAGAAACTATAGTAGATCTTCCGGGTGACACACATGGGCTGATGACACCTAATCCACTAGAAGAGGAAGAGTATAATGACTTTAGTTACGCTAGCTTTGGTTTTGGACAAGGATTTAGAATGTCACCACTACAAGTTGCTCGGGCATACACTGCGATTGCAAGAGAAGACGGTACTATTGTGGAGCCCTTTATCATAGATAAAATAGAATATGAAGATGGAAAGATAGATGATGGGTGGCAAACTGATAGCCTAGATCTAATAAAGAAACACAAACCAATTGAAATCTTACACCCTGATGCTGCAAATACTGTAAGCAACTGGCTAGTCTATACATTGGATAAATATGGGGAAATTGAATATGGCAATGTAGGTCATCGTGGCTATGTTCCTGGCTATCCAATAGCTGCAAAAACCGGAACTGCTCAAGTATCTAGAATGGATAATTATAAAAATGGTAATTGTATAGTTGGGGAGTCTATCCATGATTGTAATACAAGACTGGGAATATATGATCAAACTTTTGTAGGATACGGACCTGTTGGATTGGAATATCAGAACTATCCAAAAATATTAGTATTAGTAAAACTATCTGAACCAAAACCAGGAGAAGAATTTAGTTACGCAGTGTTGAATCTTGGAAGATCATTTTCTGATACAATGAAATATACGATGGAATACCTTGGTATACCAAAAAATCTAAAATAATTAAATATGAAACTTCATGATACGCATGCACATCTAGATATGTTATTATCAAAACTAGACTTGTTTGATAGCACTAGTAAAGATATTGATCTGGATAACCCTGATCTATCATTAGATTACAGCTTTGATAAAAAGAAATTAGAGAATCTGTTAAAAGACCACGACCTGATAATACAATCAACTGTATCAACTGATAATTTTTTGTTGGCAAAACAATTGTTTTCGGAAATCAAAAATGTCTATTTTACTATAGGATCTCATCCAGAAATAGTTGCCTCAGATAACTTTTGTCTAAAAAAATACCTAGAAAAACAAGAGGAGAAAATAGAAAAATACTTGAAGAGTAAAATAGAAAATAAAATAATTGGAATTGGAGAAGTTGGACTAGATTACTATTGGGCGAAAGAGCAAGAGATTAGAAAGACTCAACGAAAACTTTTTCAAAACCAAATAGAATTAGCGATAAAAAACAACCTACCCCTTGTAGTTCACTCTAGAGATTCATGGGAAGACACATTAGAAATGATACAAGATAACCCAAAGATTCACAACAACTTTATAATACATTGTTTTACAGGTAGTCAAAACGAAGCTAATAAAATCTTACAGATGGGTGGAACACTTGGAATAGGAGGAGTTGTAACATATAAAAATGCAAAAGACTTGCAAGAAGCTGTACAAAACACTCCAATAACGAACATTATAATAGAAACTGATTTGCCATTTTTGCCACCTACTCCATACAGAGGTAAAACCTGCCTACCAAACTATATTCAAAATACCGCAAGCTATATAGCAGACCTAAAAGAAATCTCAGTCCAAAAAGTGTTGGAACAAAGTATGGCAAATACTCAGAAACTATTTTTTAATAGATGATTTTTCTTTAACTTTAACAGTATCTTTAACTTGCTTTGCCTTGTCCTTTGCTTTCTTTGAAAAGAAGAAGTACCATACAATTAATCCACTAACAACCAGTAGTGATATTGCAAGTATTGGCCGGTAGAAAATCCAAGCAATAGCAATAACAATTATAGATAACACAGCTGCAAGAACAAATGAAATAACACTAACACCAAAACCAATTATATTACCCACAAAAGGTATCAAATCTCCAACTACAGACAAAAGTTTTAAGATGGAACGAAAACCTGCCGCCATAATCAATAACCCTACCAAACGCAACATCCAAGCCATTAGCTTATTTGCAGATTGAGCAGAGGCAAACATCTCATCAGAAGAAATTTCTCCAACTGACAACATATTAATAGACTTTCCATTATCAGAAGTATATGAAGCAAAACCGTCACCTTTTTGTTGTGATATAACACTAACAACATCAGGACTCACAGTTTGATAAGTTATTTTGATATCTCCTATCTCTGGTTTGCTATAATCATTTCCAATATATATTCCACCATTTACAATATCCAAACTGTCGCCTATTTCCATAGACAAGTGATCTCTAAGCTCTGTTACAGGATAGCTCTCATAGTTACTAACTTTACTAACCAACGATTCTGATAAATTAAACTGACCAAGTTTTACATTGGTAGCCTCTATCTCTTCAGTTTCATACCGCATCCCAGCTGGATTGTCATAACCTTGATCGTTAAAACTGCTACTATCGTTTAGGTTAGCGCTCCAAACTTTACTATAGCTATATTCTGTAGTAGTTTCTGTACCACCTCCAATCTTTGTTTTTGTGGAAGAGTCTGCGCTTTCACTCCACTGATACATTTCCGCAGTTCTCTTTAACTTTATACCAGTAAATGATATTCCAAAAGTCTCATCTTGCAACAAGTCATTTGTTTCTAGCTGTCCACTAATGTGAACAAGCTCGCCATCCTGATTAGGATCTACACTTTCTACACTAGCCTCTACCACAACACCTTTTCCCTCATCTAACGATTTTCTGACTGCAACTGTGTTACCCTCATTCCAAAACAGAAGACCTATAGAACCAAGAACTAGAATGATACCAATGAAGATCCCCTTAACAGATCCTCCAAGACGACTAAACCATGATTGCGATGTTATGACTGTAGACATATATAATTATTGTAAAATTAGTATTTATGAAATTTCACTATTTGTCAAATCAAACTATCTTACTTCAAAACCAATTTCCGAATAATCAAAATCAAAATGCTCACAAACTTTTATTATAAAGCGAAATTTCTCAGTTGTGCTACCATGAACGTCAACAAAGAACCCTTTCCTAAATTCTCTGAGATCATTATAATCATACTGCCCAATACCAGTAAAGCCAAAGTACCTAGACAAATCTGAATTTCTCATAAATTCACGAAACTTGGTTGGAGATTCATCATAAAACTTCCTACAAATAATCTCAATAATCTCCCTCCAATGTGCGATTTTAAAACCCTCATCGCCAATCTGTATAATCACAGGTTTTGTATTTCTTAAATCTAAATCTTCACTTAGTGTATAAACCTCACTTTTAATAACAACCTTTTCAAAATCAGTGACTGGATATTTCCAAATTTGGATCATCTCATCTACAAGACTGTTTGTTCTCTGCAAGATAACCTCTTTATTCCACTCATTAATATCCCCAAGCTTGTAACTAAGTTTTAATTTACTTGTATGGAGATCAATTTTTTGCTTTATTTTAAAATTATTATTAGATAACTTTGAGTTTTTTGCTGTCAATGTCAGATTTCCAATCGTGTGGACATATTCTGAGTGCATATCCTCCCAACCAATGCCAATAGACTTTTTCCAGACATTTGTCAAAGTTTGCGGCATAATATGCTCGACAGTTAAATCAGTCAAATCTACAGAATAACTAGAGCCATAGCCTTCTAACGAACTAAGAAGAAAATCACGATTTTTAGAACTCAGTTTATAAACATTCTTTACTAGCATAGCCTCTCTTAATTCAGAATCTGTTGGAAATTTTTGACTTGTGGTTTTATTTTTTATGATAAAAGACATAACATCGAAATATCTATCTTGCCAATTATCAGGCGCAAGTCTCTTAACCTCCCTAGACAATGTTAAAAACATTTTATTCATTCCCTGAGTGCTATTATAAACCATTATTCTACGAAAAACATAACTCTCTACTAGATTAATAATTGTATTGACTGTATTTTTACTTAATACATCCTTGGAATACAAATCAAAAATATCAAACAAGAACGGATAAGCTGGTGTAAAACGCAAGTTATTGAGCCGTGTCAAACTATTATTTATCTGGGCATCTGGATGTGTAGACCTGTTAATAAAAAAACTGTAAATCTTTGCATATTGTAATACAGATTCTAAAACATCATTAGCATTGTTTCCAAAACTTTGTTTGGAATATTTTTTGAACTCATGGTAAACAGCTCTTTTCTTTTGAGTTACATTTTTTTGCAATTTGAACATTAGAAAGTTACGCAAAAACTCAGCTATGTCTCCAACCTTATTCTCAATCTTAACCCAGTATTTCTCGTAAAGATCTTCTTGCTCCCTAGGCTCCAACCCCATCAAAATATAATTCCTTATCAAATCTCCATCTGTCAAATCTACACCAGTTGAATTTAAGCTTTCAAAGATTAACTGAGGATCGTCATACATTCGCTCAAGCTCTATATTTACTATTTCCAATTTTTTAAAATTATCAAATAATTCCCTAGGTTTCAACTCACAGTTTTCAATCTTTTCATAAAAGAAATTATAGTTGTTAACTATGTTAGAATCATTTCCCACCTCAAAATCATCTTCAAACAATTTATCGAAATCAATCCTATCTTGTTTATTTGGCTTTAATCTAATTCTCTTTGATTTATCAGAAGAGTGTCTATTCACAAGGAAATCCATAAGCTCTTGCTGCAATCTACTTTCATCTTCAGTTTTATCAATTTTATCCTTTAGATAGTTTTCTAAAGCTATTAATAACAGTGATATTGTAGTCAGTCTTTGTTGTCCATCAACTATCAATCTTTCATCTTGTTTATCATATATATTAACAATAGTTCCTAAAAAATGACTCTTATTATTACTATCTTTCTTGTTTAATAAGACAATATCAGACCAGAGTCTATCACAATTTTTGATATCCCATGCATAATCTCGCTGATACACTGGAATCACAAAAACCTTACCATTTCCCTCTAAAAAATTATAAAACGACTGTTTGTTTACTTGCATATTATTATAAATTAATTATTTTAACAACTCATCCACGCTCATAACTTTTGTCTCCCCAGTTGCCCTGTCTTTTACTTCAACCCCTCCATTTTCTAGACTTCGTTTTGTTAGTACAATCTGAGTTGGACAACCTATCAGGTCAGCATCTTTGAATTTCTCGCCCATCCTAGCACCTGCTCTATCATCCCACAATACATCATCTTCAAACTTGTCATAAATCTTATTAGCAGTATCCAATATCTCGGTTGAATCATCTTTTGGATTGGTATATGTGATCAAATGATACTGAAACGGAGCAACAGCTTTTGGCCATTTCAAACCATTCTCATCGTTGTTCACCTCTGCAATCACAGCCATACACCTGCTCGTCCCTATACCATGACAACCCATTACAGGATATTGTTGTTTGTTATCTTTGTCAGCATATGTTAGATCAAAAGCCTTTGAATATTTATCACCTAATTTGAAAATATTTCCAACCTCAGCAACTTTTTTGACCTCATATTTCTTGCCAGTCTCTGGATGAATATCGGATTTCTTTGCGTCTTTTAGATCATAAAATGTTTCTGGCTCTGCAACATCTCTACCAAAGTTAATATTGGTGTGATGATACCCCGTCTCATTACTTCCAGATTCAAAATTAGTCATGCCCTTACAAGAATCATCAAAATAAAGATCAATATCACCAGGCAAATTGATAACACCTGCATAGCCAATTTTAGCTCCAGTTTTTTGCATAACAATCTCTTCTGAAGCTAGAGATAAACTCTGCAACCCCAATGCTAGTAAAACCTTTTCTTCATTTACATCATAATCACCACGAACAACAACAGCTATAAAATCATCTTTATCAGTTGTGTAGAACAAAGTTTTTGTTGTTTTCTCAGCAGGTATATCTAACAATTTACACAAATCCTTGACTCCTACAACACCCTCTGCTTTCACCTTTTTTAGCTCAAGAAGATTAGTATCTTGCATATTGGCAACAGAAACCTTAGATGGTGCAATCTCTTGATTGTATGCCAAATCAGTACCTGGAACCAAAAATACAAAATCTTCCCCAGCGTCGCAAACTGCCTGGAATTCATGGCTGATTTCTTCTGTAAAAATCCCACCAGAAGCCTGCACTGCATAGACAGATAATCCCATTTCGTTATAAATATCAAAATAAGCACTTTTCATTCTATCATAATAATTATCTAACGATTTGTTCGTTGTGTGAAAATCATAAGCATCTTTCATACGAAACTCTCTACCACGCAATAGCCCAGACTTTGCCCGCAACTCATCACGAAACTTTGTCTGAATTTGATAAAAACTAAGTGGAACAACAGAATTGTCTTTTGTTGCCTCTGGCAGATCTTTCCAACTAGATATGAATCGCTTTGCAATTGGAGTTGCTTGTTCTTCATGGCTAGCTGCAACTGCATAATTATTGCCTGTTTTACTCTTGAGCTTGAATAGAATATCAACACCTTCCCATCTGTTTGTAGCCTCCCAACTAGCCTGAGAATGCAAAGTATTCATCAAGACTTCTTGTGACCCAACTTTTTTGAGGTGTTTTCTAACGATGTTCTCAACCTTGTTCAAAACCCTCAAGCCCAATGGCAACATAGCGTACACACCAGCCATGCCTTTGTCTATGAATCCGGCTTTGTGCAGTAATTGAGCGTTCAAACTAACCTCATCCGAAGGGGTATCCTTAGTTGTTTTTGTAAAAAGTTGTGACATTTTCATAATGAAGCCAGTAAAGCGAACAAAACGATTCCTGTCAATAACTTGGTTTTTTGACCACTAAAAACTAAACTATAGAACTTATCAAGCTTCTAACAGGTAGCCAAAAAAAATATTTACTCAGCATCTATAATACCATACTCAGCCAAACAGTCAGCCCAAACCTGCATCCCGCCAGTATAGGGTGCTTCTTCTATTTTTTCTTGAGTCTCTGTAGAGAATGAATCGTAATTATCTTGAATCATTTTTGTGATTTGGTCTGATGTATAACCGTTAAATCGCTCATTATTCTCGACCTCAAGCCTCTCCTCCTCTTCTCTTATCTCCTCATCTGTTTGTGGCGGATAATACCTCCAAGTTATTTCATCAGAGTCGGGTTCTGATTTATTACGGTTTTGCTTGAACTGATTGCAATCATCTTCTACCATTTCAGATAGTTTTGAGAAGGTCGTATCATAAATCACTGCTGTTCCATTTTTTTTAATCTTCCACTCTTGAGAAAAAATAGTATCTCTTGAATATTTATAAAGCTCTAAATAATAATGCTCGTTTTCAGATACTGTAAAAACCAATCCATTATAAATTTCTTTTAAGCCGCTGTTACTACATTTTATAAAAATATAAGGCTCACGATCTTCTAACCAATCCCAACCTACAGGATCATATCCAATCTGAGGAGAAACGGTATTGTAATAATCCTTTATCCCATCTTTAGTCTTTGTAAATGGATAAAGAATAAAACCAAGCACGAGCAGTGTCAAAACCCCAACAAACAATACCCATTTTTTTTGTTTAAAAACATCTTTTAATTTGAACATAATTTGCTATTTACCTATTTAAAATACACTCTCTCACTTTTACCAGCCCTTGCCAACTCAAGCTCATCCATCAACCAATCATCACAATAATCCAAGTCTTTATTTCCTGGTATTATAATAAATGGCCTGTATTGATTTGCACTACTAGATATCGACTTTCTCAAAATTACATAATCATTGTTTGAATTACTACCCGCGATATAATCAAACATATTTTTCTTGAGAATAATAGAATCTGAACCTTTGTTAAAATCTGGCAGGCTCAAAGTATTCTTAATCGGAGTCCTGTTTATAGAGCTCCCGTAACTATAAAACACATCATCTCCATACCCACCATGCATATATAATAGCACTTCATTATTTTTGTCAACTATATATTTTGGCCTTGGATCAATGATATTGTCTAGGTCATTACCATAAAACACCCAATCACCATCATCATTCAATCTCAAATAATCTGGAACCCCCTCCTTTTCTCCTTTGGTGTAAATTTTTCCATCGATCTTTCTATTGCCTTTTCCGAGTGCATTTTCCTCAAAACTATTAGAGGTCGTCATTCTCATATTTTTCGTAGACAATATATCATTCCAATCATTAGGATCGTGCAAATTATTGGCAAATAAATATCTAACCCAAAAATGAGAACCTAGCAAGGTACAGTCCATACTTGTTATACTATTACAGTTAGATTCATCATCAAAAGAAATTGAAAAAGTCTCATGTGCTGTAACTGCTAGATATCTATTACCAGGGAGCGAGGTGTCGCCAACAAAACTCCTAGAAAACCCAAAAACATCCTTGAAATAATCATTTTGCTCTTTCCCACCAGATAGAGAGTAGACCGTCTGCTCACCCTCTGTGTTACCATCTAGATCATAACCATTGAGCTCGGGTCCAAACGAAAAACCTCCTGCATTACCTTGATTTGGAGGGTCCATAAGAGTCCCATCCACAACACCACCATATTGACGAGCTGTCTCAGCAGACAGTAATGTACCAAGTGAATGACCTATAATATGAATATTATCACCACCTAACTGACCATTACTCCACCGATCCAAGTGCTTTTTGACCTCTCTAGCGGTCGGCACTACCCAAGGTGCTGCCTTATCCACTCTTGGTAAAGGTGTTGTGCAGCAACTGCTTGCAGCTTCCTTCCAATTCAAAACCAGCACTATAGCATTTGGCTGTTCAGATTTGACACCGCTTCCTATCTTTATCCAGTTGTCTAAGTTGTAAAAACTACTGCTATCAGGATCATTCTCCCACCCATGAAACAAAAGATACACGTCTGATTTGCCATCCCATTTTTGAAGATTATCCGAATTGCCAGCATCATGAATCACCTGAAAATTAACACTCCTAACATTAGGGTCAATACCATCCCTTATATTATTATTAGAGTCCCACCAACCGCCTTGATCATCTCTGTGCTCATTTTTAACATCAAATACTTTTGAAAGCGGTGTTGAAATTTCGTCCTGTTTTTTACTACAAGTATTAATCGTCTTATTCTCAAACTCTTGATAGCAATAAAACTGCTTTGTAGCAAACATCCCTTTGTAACTAGATTCCCTATTGAGCTGTGTATCCTCGACCGCAAAACCATAACTACCTGATGTTCCACCTTTTTGTTCGTATTTATCTGCGACAGAATTAACAACAAAGAATGATTCAAAACCTTTCTTACACTTTATTGGATTCAGTCTTTGACAACCTTTCTCCCACTTATACCCATAAATACTATTATTCGTATAATCTCCGTTAGTATGCTCTCCAGGTAATCGCCTTTCGAATCTTTGATACCAGGCTTGGTTCTCCATTGCAACACTATCGTCACGAACGGCTGCATCACCTTCTTCACTCTTTGGTACACCTATTATTCCGCAGGCTTTATCCTCTCTTTGGTATTTATCATATATTCCGTTTTTGACAAAGTATGGATCGTTTGTATATGGGTTCAACATTACTATACCGTCATAAGCAATCTCATTATTGTTTTTGTCGTATGTCTTATCCACTTTGATATATTTGACATCACAACTGTTTTCTAATTTGATAAAGGTTGCTAACCCTTTTGCATAATCCCAAAAGTATGCTTGAATAAACCTATCTGAGACCCCAGACAATCTTTCTTTATACTCTTGGCTTACATAGAAACTTTCTAACTCGGTATAACTACTAAAGTTATCAATAAGGTATTGTGCTAATAACTGTTTTTGCTCATCCTCTGAAATTGTATAGTCTGGATAACCATCAAAACCATCTTCAAGCCCTCCATGTCCCTCAGCCGGACAATAGCCACTGTACAAACTATCTGGTATGTTTGTGTTTTGTTTGCCTAAGAATAGTTCTGGATCTATCTGTATATTGTTTGATCTTACTTCTAAATGTAGATGAGATCCTGTGGATCTGCCTGTTGATCCCATTCTACCTATTATTGTGTTTTGATCTACATAGTCCCCCGCTCTTAATTGTGTTGCATTCTCTGGCATCAGATGAGTATAGATTGTTTTGATAGTTTTGCCTCCTATGTTACCGTGGTTGATTATGACCTGGTTTCCAAATGTTGAACTCCAACCTCCTGCTTTTAGATCTTTTCCATAATCATCCCTTTGGCTGTAGTCTGCATATTGTATTGTTCCTGGGTATGTTGCATAAATATCTGTTCCGTGTGGTATTCCGTTGTAGTCTACACCACCATGATCTGCAGTTCCGCTTGCGTAGTTTGCTGATTTTCCAAAAGGATGAGCTATATATGCATTTTGATTGTGGAATGGAGATGTGAACATTCCATTACTAAATCCACATATTGGACAGGGTTTTGTGGTTATTGTAATAGGTTTTGTTGAGTTAGATATATTACCTGCTCTATCTATTTGTTTGGCTGTTATGGTGTATGTCGTATTGCCACATTGTAATGCTCTGTTAAGTATATTGTCTGGGTTGTACGATACTTGATCTACTGTATATATTGCACTGTTGTTGTTTGCTTGTTTGTTGTTTATTGTATTTGAGTTGTTTGTATTGTTGTTGAAGTTTGAACTACTTGATGAACTATTCTCAAATTGACTCAAGTCCGTTGTTATTCTAGAATCTATTATATCTAAGGTTTTACCCTTCTTCATCCTTAGTTTTATCTTTGTTGTTTTAGAGTTATTATCTGTTATTGATCCATTGTTGTTACCATTGTTTGTGATTTCTAGTAGTATTGTAGATTCTGACT
>JAOZKL010000046.1 GCA_029935375.1 Patescibacteria group bacterium
CATTTGATATTTTTCTAATTTTGTCAATATGGCTACTATAAATATGAAGAGGGTTTGTAAATTGACAGGAAAATCTTTTTGTGGTTTGGAAAATAGAATGGCACGAAAAAAACTCCAAAAATTTGAAGAATTTAAAACCATGCAAAGATGCTATGACCCTTCTCAAGAAAGTTATAAAAATATGGCGGGAAAATGGCAAAAAACTGTATTTAAAAATGACAATCCAATTGTACTAGAGTTAGCATGTGGATACGGCGAATACACTGTAGGACTAGCAGAAATATATCCAAATAAAAATTTTATTGGAGTAGATATAAAAGCAGATAGAATGTGGAAAGGAGCTACTCTATCTACAGAAAAGAAGATAAACAACACTGCTTTTTTGAGAACACAAATCCAACAACTGGCAAACTTTTTCCAAGAAGGTGAAATAAGTGATATATGGATAACATTTGCAGATCCACAACCCAACAAAGAGAGAGCAAGATTAACATCAAAAAGATTTTTAGATATTTATAAAAAAATATTGAAAAAAGATGGTACCGTACATTTAAAAACTGATAGCAGCATATTATTTGATTATACACTAAAAACCTTAAAAAGCCGTAATGATATCAGAGATCTCAAACATACCAACGATTTGTATACATCAGTATTTGCCAATATACATCATGGAATCAAGACAAGATATGAAAAACATTTTACCAATCTTGGAGAAGTGATAAAATATCTACAATTCAGATTTAAACACACAAAAAAATAGGCATAAAGCCTAAGTAAAAAATAATTTTGTGGTGGATCGGGTGGGAATTGAACCCACGACCAGTGGCTTAAAAGGCCATTGCTCTACCCCTGAGCTACCGATCCGTATCAAAAACATTGAGTTATTTTTGCTATTTTGTCAAGAGCTCTTTAACCTAATAACCAAAAAAAAACTTTGACAAGATATGAAAACTATATTATACTTTTGCCTGTATATAAAAAGCAAACTTATTAATTATGTCATTTTTACCAAACAGTCTATTCGATAAATTGAATCAAGCAGAGTATTTTAAACAACAAAATCGTCGTAAAAACAAAGGTACTTTTGTATTTTCTGCAATTGCAGGATTGTTAGGAGGTGCGGTTGCATTGTTATTTTCTCCAAAATCTGGTAAAGAAAATCGTAAATATATTGTTAAGAAAAGCAAAGAAGTCGGAGATGAATTTGTAAAAACTGAAAACACCCTAGAGACAAAATTCAAATCATTTAAAGAAAAATTAGAAAAGAGATTTGATAGCTTCAAAGAAAATATAAAAGAAAAAGATTCAACAGAAGATAAAAAAGCTGAAGAAGTTGTAGAACTTAGTAAAAAAACTATAAAGAAACCAGTTGTAAAAAAAGTAGTAAAAAAATAAGACTTCAAAAGATAAAACCATACTCGTCATTTAATGGCGAGTTTATTTATGCAAAAAAAAACACAGCCTATTAGATTGCTATGTTATCACCAATTAATGATCATCTTTTTTACTCTCAGAATCTATAGTTCTAAGTATTCTCTCTGCATTTATTTGAGCCTCTTCACTGGTCCTTGTAGAAAAACCTTTTTTTGTAAAAACCTTTTCCGGAATCTTCACAACCTCGCTTTTTCAGATACCAAACACTTCTCAAATTTCTTCAATTTTGTTTTTCTTGAGAGCGTTTTTATCAACGCTTTGACAGGTGTAGTGAATAACGCTTTTTCATTTTCAATCTTTATCTTTCATAAAGAATGTTCTAAAATCCCTAAAAGCCATAATAAATACAGTTAAGATATAAAAAAAATATAAAAATCAGATACATACAAAAACACACTTTTTTGGTTTTTGCAAGGGCAAAAAAATAGTACAACATAAACTGATGTGCTAATTGATAAAGAACTACTTCTTAAGCAGATTTTTTAATAATTTTTTAATAAATCATCTATCTGATTTTGAAAAGCGTATCTCTCAAGTTTTTCTCAACTCTTTCTCAATATCACTCCTTGCTTGATCTTCTGCTAATTTTTCAGAATCTACATCTACTACAGTAGAAGATGTTGTGTCGGGGTCAGATCATGGAACAGTTCTCATTGTGATAGTTTGTAACAAAATAAAAATAGGTTAAAAAACCAGATTAAAATAGAAGCATGTTTTCTAAGTTTTCACAAGAACCACAAAGTACTACTTAAAATATTTTTTATACTTCAGCTCATCCGGCAAACATTGCTGTCCTGACTTTCCTCCTTCTACATCATGATCATACTTGTAACCCTTCCCATAACCCATCTCTTTCATAAGCTTTGTGGTTGGGTTGCGAAAATGTAATGGAACTTCCAAATTACCATATTTCTGCACATCTGACATAGCAGACTCGTATGCTATATATGCACTATTATCTTTTGGGGCTAGTGAAAGGTACTGAGCTAACTGTGCAAGCGCAACGCCACATTCTGGCATTCCCAGTTTGTGACAAGTATCGTAAACGTTGTTTGCAATTAACAAAGCTGTTGGTGAAGAATTACCAATATCCTCTGATGCAAATCTGAGCAATCTACGAGCTATATACAACGGATCTTCGCCCCCATCCAGCATTCTACATATCCAATATACTGCAGCTGATGGATTGGATGATCTCATACTTTTGTGAACTGCTGATATAAGATTATAGTGCTCATCACCTTTTTTGTCATAGCGCAGAACTTTTTGTACAGATTTTTCTATAACTGCTTTTGTGATATTTCCATCAGAAATATTATATGAAACCTCCAAAGAGTTAATTGCAAATCTCATATCACCATTAGACAACTCAGCAAGGAGCTGCATGGCTTCTTTTGTTTTTTTTGTAAGCTTACCGCTCAACTTTTTTAATCCAGATTGCAAAGCAACTATCAAATCTGCGTCTGTATGTGGCTTGAAAGTAAATACACGAGAACGTGAAATTAGAGCAGAAATAACTGTAAAGCTGGGATTTTCTGTAGTTGCGCCTATTAGAGTTATCTGACCACTCTCTATAAAAGGCAAAAGCGCATCTTGTTGAGATTTACTCCAACGATGAATTTCATCTATAAATAAGATAGTGTGTTGATCAAAGTTTTCATTAACCTTGGACTGCTCTAAGACCTCTCGCAGTTTACTTTTACCATCCATTACAGCAGAAAACTGATAAAACTCTGACTGTGTTGCATTGGCAATTATTTTGGCCAAAGTTGTCTTGCCACTTGCTGGAGGTCCCCAAAAAATCATACTCGGAATACTATCCCTCTCTATCATTTTCCTAATAGGTCCACTCTTACCAACTAAATGATCTTGTCCAATAAACCCATTCAAATCATTTGGACGCAAAGTATCTGCAAGAGGTTGTTTCATATCAAAATAGTAAAACACTTTTTTGAGTATATGTCAAAAGATTATTACTTTATCTTATTCACTATAGCAGCTAGCAAATCTGTTACTTTTTCGAACAGATTGATACTATCGAATGGATTCGTTGTTAGCATTGATACCAACCCATCAAATATATCTTTGATTGCATCTCCTGCACCCTCTATCATACCTATTGCAAACTGTTTTATCCAGTCTATCAATTCCCATATTATCTCAAAGGCTCCTGCAAAGTTTATTGGGGCACATATCTCTATACTCCATATATCTCTACATACTATCAATTCATCTATAGCACGCTCTACTACACTTGCTATTTTCTTTGTATCCCCACCTATTGCATCGAATGAGGCTGCAAATGATGCTTGGATATCAATGTCTGATTTCTCTAGTGTTTCTTCATCTAGTTCGTAGTCTGTGGATAGTATCTCTGCAGTTGTTACAAAGGCTTCGGGGTCAGGATCTTCTGGGTCAGGGTCTGGGTCTGTTGTTCCAGATCCTCCACCACCATCTCCACCTGATTCAGAGGTTGTTCTCTCTACTCCTGGTTGGTGTATTATCCACTGTTGGTGTGTGTCTGATGCATTACACTGATATATTGTTACATTTCCTTTTGTTGCTGCTGTTGTACTAGATGATGGTCTTCCTCCTGGTACTCTGTATAGACAATAGTTTGGATCATGCCCAGATGCTATTGTTCCGTTGTCGTTGAATATCCATTGTTGGTTAGTTGCATTGTTACAATCATACAAAGCTACATTACCATTGTTGGTGTAGTTGTAACCTATTACATCCAAACATTTATCCTTTAGTTGTACTTGCCCATCATTTGTTATATGGAACTTTTGGTCTATGTCTGTTGCTGTCTTATCCCATACCGTTATATTTGTAGAATCATAGTAAAGATTCAATGAATAGTTTGTATCCTTAGAGTCTATATGATATGTCGTTCTTGGCTCTACCTTTTCAATAGTTGTTTGGTAAGTTTGCCATTGTTGAGTGGAGGTATTGTTAGTACAAGATCTTAGCTCTATTTTATTGTATGCAGTTCCTAGGTAACTGTAGCTTCCAACTCTCGTCATACACATGTTTGGATCACTTTGAGAGGCTATTTGGTTGTTAGTGTAAAACAACCATTTGTGTTCTGCGCCTGTAGAACACGCTCCCGCCTTTACCAGGCTTCCACTTTTGTATAGACATTTACCCCTTACCTCTATTTGGTTGTTTGGGTTGTAATAGAATCTTTGGTCATCGTCAGAGGAGGAGTATTTTGTCTTTAATCCCCAATAAGCAAGACCGCAGTATTCATCTCCTTAGCTCTTTCAAAGCTTTTAAGCATATCTTCAAACAAGCATAATACATCTTTCTTTGTAAGAATATTAGAATCGCCACCAATAACATATTCTTTTTTTGTTTTTACACTATCAGGAGTATCGTACTTATAAAAACTATCATCATTACTAGTTAGAATAATCGGAAACATCGAATCTTCTAAAATAGAGTCAAAGTTTAAAAGCAGCTTTTTCATACCACTAATGGAATATAAAAGATCTTTATTTTTAACTAAAACACGAGCGTATCTATCAGGTATAAAACCAAATAAGTTTGCAAAAATCTTTTTCAAAGGATCTTTTTCAAAAAATTTAACAACTAAATCAGTATGTATTTGAGGACAATTATAGCAATCAATCTTTACTTTATCTGATTTATAATATTCAGATACACTCCCAAGGTCTTTATTTGGAATACATATTGCTATAGGCATATATTTTTAATTTAAATTTGCAGACGGATTCTTTTTCGGATAAAAAGAAACAACATCACCATTACTATCAAGTATAATCTTTAAATACTTACAATCAGTGTTACCCTCCTTACCAACAACACGACCCATATCAACTTCAATAATCGACCTATTAACCTCAGAGTTGTATCCATGCTTCATAGCTGGAGAGTTAATTGCCTCACTAGCAAGGTCTTTAATATCTTGGTCAGAAGCAGATTCAAGAAACAGGCTTTTGCCAGAAGTTGAGTCGGATCTATGATCCTCGAAAACATGATCCCAGTTCCCATTCCCATTGTATTTGCCGATAATTCTCAAACTATCCAAAGAAGATTTAGGCAAACATTTAGAAGATATGCTAGAAGTAGTTGCAGACGATACTGAAATTATTGGATAGCACCTATCTTTCAACTTTATCTATAATCTCTTGTAATTCACTCAGGTCGCGACCCGTAACTATTGAATATTCCCAAGAGTTTTTAGGTAGTAACCACTCTTTTAATGCACAGACAATATCATCTATATGTTTAATATCGAAGAACTCAAAATCATTTCGCTCGGCAACCCACTCATATGACATTTTCTGTAAATAAACAGGTGTTTTTATATTCGAATGTGTTGCAAATAAATGAATTATTGCAAATACAATTATCTCCTTATCTTTATGACTAATAACTTCCTTACACATAAGACTTTTAGCTTAATGAATTATTAAAATAAGACAGTCCATTAGGAATACCAGTATCTAAATCTATAGGTCTGAAACATGTTCCTTTATCTACATGATTAGGATCATATATAACCAATGTATTATCACTTTGATTATAAAAAGCCTTTCTACTATTTTGTAAATTTTTTACATGAGTAGGATTTTCAAACATTGTTTTTTCGATAAGTTTTTGAAAATCACCCTTACTGGATATCTCTGGGAAAAGATTATCCTCAATAACATGTTTCTGCCAAGCATGTCCATCAGCTATATTAGAAGTTGATTTCTTAAGTTTTCGATATAACCCTAAAGAACCCCTCTTCCCCTTACATCCAGTTGATGTGACCCCTGGTGATGACCCTGCAACAGCTATTGATGGCATGCAGAGATTATCTAGTTTTGATACTAGTTTATCCCACTCTGCGTCATCAAGGTTATCTACTAGGTCTGTGATATCATCTCCGTCTATGCCAATTTTGCCTCCTATTGGTATTATGGATTTGCTTCTGAATGATAATCTCTTTCCTACTAGTTTGGTTACATCCAATATTGTATCTAACAGTCTAGCTACACCTTTTACCTTTGTAGCTATAGATGCTAGTTTTGCAACTGCTGTGCCACCTATTAGTGTTGATACTAGGTCTACTATTAATTTGCCTACCACTTTTCCGAGTGCTTTGGCTCTTTGAAGAAAATCTAATGATGCTAAATTGTCAAGTGCTACATTGTAATTCAAAGTGCAACACCGTGAAAAACTTCATATGGTGTTAAAT
>JAOZKL010000102.1 GCA_029935375.1 Patescibacteria group bacterium
AAAGTTGAACATAATTTTTGTTTTTTATTTGAATATCTGATTAATATTATATTATATTAAAAGGCTTTCGTCAAACTATTTTTGCAGTACCCTAGCCACTTCTTTCATATCAGTTTTACCAAGGATTGCTTTTACAATACCATCTTGTAACATTGTTACCATACCTTCTTTCATCGCAACTCGCCGCAATTCTGCAAATGAAGGATTCTCAGTATTTAGCAGGTCACGGACACCATCTGTTATTGTAAATATTTCATACACCCCAATCCTTCCTTTATATCCAGTGTTGTTGCAATGATCACAGCCCGCTCCACTATAAAAAGTCAATTCATTTGGTAATTTTATCCCATGATTATCTGGCAAATTACCTAATATATCCATTACAAGATTCTTTTCAGCATCATCTATATTAACCGGCACTTTACATTTTGGACAAACCCTTCTAACCAATCTCTGTCCAATAACCAGAGTAAGAGAGTCGGCTAATGCATACCCCTTTACACCCATCTCCAAAAATCTTGGAATAGAACCCACTGCATCGTTTGTATGAATAGTTGAAAGAACCTTGTGACCTGTTAAAGAAGCTTCGACTGCTACATCTGCGGTCAACTCATCTCTAATCTCACCTACCATTACCACATCAGGATCTTGACGAAGAATAGAACGAAGACCAGATGCAAAAGTATAACCACCAGCTTTATCAATTTGAGTTTGAGAAATTCCTGCAAGTTTATACTCAATAGGATCTTCAAGTGTGATTATTTTCTTCTTACCATCATTGACATAAGATAAAAATGTATAAAGTGTTGTAGTTTTTCCAGAACCAGTTGGACCAGATGCAAGAATCAAACCTTGTGGTTTGACAATCCCTTCCTCCACACGACGCTTCGCCTCTCCAATAAATCCAAGAGCTTCTAACTGAAGAGCCACACTACCAGTTCCAAGCAGACGCATTACAATAGAATAACCATAATTAGAGGGAAGCATTGAAACACGCAAGTCTATCTCATTCTCTTTGTAAATGAAACTAAATCTTCCATCCTGCGGAACACTATCCACGTTTAATTTTAGATGTGTTAAAATCTTTATTCTACTCTCCAATTTGTTTTGAGTCATAGTATCTACCGTTGCAACGGTATGCAACACCCCATCAAGACGGAAACGAATCACACAATTGGTTTTTTCAGGCTCTATATGGATATCAGAAGCGTCTTTTTCAACAGATGATACTAAAATCCTCTCTAACAATTCTGTTGTAGATATTGAATAGGCATCTTTTTGGAGAGAGCTAATATCCACACCATCCTCAGCTAACTGCGCAAGACGCTCAGGACTAATTGCCATATCATCTCCAGTCTCTTTATATGAAACTGTATAATCATAACTCTTCAAAATCTTCTTAAAACTCTCATCAGAACAAAGATATATCTTTGTTTTATTACCAGTCTCAGCTAACTTATCTATCACCTCCTGTTGACCTGGATGACCTGGATTAGGAGTTGCCAATTTTATAGTTTTATTATTTACTGAAAAAATTCCAATCTTAGCTTTTTCGACCTCATCTTTAGACAGCCTTACAAGATCTGCAGCATCAATTGGATAACCATACAAATCAATATAATCTAATTCATCATTCTGCATTGCTTGAATACGCAGATTTCTCTCAGTAAAAGCTTTATCCAACTCTGTACGAGCCCTACTAGCTCTATTTCTTTTCTTACTAGAGATAGTAGATAGTTGTAATCCGGACCCAGTATTAGATTTTTTTGGCGCTACTGTTACTGTCATAATCGTATATAAGTTTACACAAAAAATTAAAACTAGTCAATAGACTACTTTATTTAAAGCTGTTATAAACCTTGACAAAAATAGATTTCTAAATCAGAAATAAATCCGTGCAGTCGTAGCA
>JAOZKL010000103.1 GCA_029935375.1 Patescibacteria group bacterium
GAGATATAAACTTCTCTAAGATAATAAAACAAGTAATATAATATATCATGTCTATCAAAGTAATAGGATTAACAAACGAGTTTGGATTAGGATCTTCTAGTTCTGGTGGAGGAGGATCTACCACATCCAGTCGTACGCAATCTATATCTATCAAAAAACCAATTCTAACAGTAGGGGCAGAGGCAAACAACGGTTATTCTCAGGTTTTGTCTCTCAACGAATACGATGGAGACGGGGCACATGTATCCACAGATTGGAAAGTGTTTACACTGAGCGATGCGAACCGAGCAAATCCTGTATGGCAGTCACTCAATGATGTTGCAAACCTACGAACAATCACGCCACCATGGACAGAGGCGAGTCCGTTGGTTACGCCAGATGGTACTAATGACCTGATAGTTATTGCTAGGTTTCGCAGTGAATACGAGATAGAGTCTCGCTGGACCGCAGAAAAAACATTCCATATATTAGATGGCGGGTCTGATAGTGCGGCTGCTGGATATTTCGCTGGAGGGACTCCAAATCAAGACACTATTGATGGAATTTCTTTTGCTTCAGAAACTGCAATCAACCCATCTGCAACCCTATCTGTTTCAAGATATTATCTTGGTGCGGTAAACTCGCCTACAAATGGCTATTTTGCTGGTGGAGTTGCAATTACTGGTTTGATTGATGGTATTGCATTTGCTTCAGAAACTGCAATTAACCCATCAGCAACCCTATCTCTTTCAAGGTATGGTGTCTCTGGTGTAAATTCTACCACAAATGGTTATTTTGCTGGTGGATATACTAGCTCCTCTTCTGATGTTATAGATGGGATAGAGTTTGCTTCAGAAACCGCAACTAATCCATCAGTTGTGTTATCTAGGAGTGCAGCCCTTGCTGGAGCTGCAAATTCTACCACAAATGGTTATATTGGAGGTCTTAATGGTCGTGATGTTGATAATCTAGAATTTTCGTCAGAAACATTAACAACAATTACTACAATACTCTCAGAGAATAAGTTTATGCATGCAGGTGTAAACTCTACTACAAATGGATATTTTGGTGGCGGGCAATCTTCTCAGACTATTGAAGGTATAGAATTTTCATCAGAAACTGCAACTAGTCCATCCGCAACTATTTCTGTTGTTAGGTATGCTCTTGCAGGTGTAAATTCTACTATAAATGGTTATTTTGCTGGTGGAGAAGCTAGTTCTAGCTCTAACATAATAGACGGTATAGAATTTGCCTCAGAAACTGCAATTAATCCATCCGCAGCTCTTTCAGTTGCAAGAGCTGGACTTGCAGGTTGCCAATCTGGCGGAATACTATAATCGATCGACTCAGCACACAAAAATTGGCGGTATATACCGCCTTTTATATTTGCAATTTTTTTTAAAGTCCTACCCCCTCTTAAACGGATTGAAGAATTTTTTGGATGATTTTTCTTCTTGGGTATCTTCCATTTCAACCTCTGGTTTTGGTGGGGTTGGTTGTTGCACTGCCTGATTAGTTGGCACGGCAGATACCTGGTTTGACAGTTCTTCTTCTTCGTCGAAGTGGAAAGTTTTTGGTTTCATACCATCAGCTATTTTTTCTTTTGACATTACCTGTGGAGTTGCAGGGGCTTGCCTGTTTTGCATTTTTGGAGCTGCATTTTGTTGGACCTGTTGAACTTGAGGTCGTTGTTCTGGCTGTTCTTGCAAAGGTCTCTGTTGAGCTTGTTTTGGCTTTATCTGCTGCTGAGGTTGTCTTTGTTGTGGCTTTTTATAATTCTGATTTTGCTTGTTTACAGTCGCTTGTTTATTAGAGTCTTTTGCAATCTGTGTATCATTTTCTATATCATGTAATATATTAGAGCTGATGCTGTCTACGTTTGCAGGAGCCTCTTTTAGTGCAGCTGCAA
>JAOZKL010000047.1 GCA_029935375.1 Patescibacteria group bacterium
ACATTGCTTTTTCATTCTCAACTAATTTCAATGTAGGCATATCAATTTATTTACTTTTTTGTAGTTTTTTTAGCTACTGCTTTTTTAGTTGTTGGTTTCTTAGCAGCTGGTTTTGCTACAGTGGCCTTCTTTACAACTTTTTTAGCAGCTTTTTTTACAACTTCTTTTTTTGTAGCTTTTTTTACAACTTCTTTTTTTGTAGATTCTACTTTGATTGAATCTCTTTTTTTGCCATGTAGGGCAGATAATCTAGCTTCAACCTCTTTCCTAGCAGCTGGTGTAAAGATAATATTTTGAGCATTTGCTAGCTCCATTATCTTCATCCTGTTTACGTTTGTCATTCTGATTTCACTAGACAAAAATCCGTTTAACCCCTCTTTATCTTCTGATGTATATACTATTATAGCATTCTTTGCAGTTGTCTTTGTATCCTTTGCCAACTGTTCTGTAAAGACTACAGAATCTTTTGTTTTATCAAAGTTGAATTTGGAATCAAGCTCAAATACAAAGTTTTCATCTAGACGATCTCTGAAGATTGTTTTTAGTGCAGAAATACGAGCGCTTTTGTTGATCTTTCTGTTCCAGTTACGGTTACTTCGCGGACCAAATGTAACACCACCACCAATCCAAATAGGTGAACGAGATGACCCATGACGAGCTCTACCAGTACCTTTTTGTTTCCATGGTTTTTTACCACCACCTCTGACCTCTCCCTTACCTTTTGTATGAGCGTTAGCACTACGCAGACTCATCTGCTCATTACGAATAACTTCTGGAAGAAGTAAATATTTTGGTTCAAAATCAGAAAGAAAATCAAAACCCTTCTCTTTGCTGGCTTCTTTTCCTTTTTTATCTAATACTTTTATTGTGTAGGACATTTCAATTTCTTATTATTTTGTTAAACTTGGTTTTAGTTTTAGGAATTTACCATTTGCACCAGGTACTGAACCTCTTACAAAGACAAGTTTGTTTTCTAAGTCAACTCCTACAACTTTTAGGTTACGTACTGTATCTTGAGATGCTCCATGTTGACCAGCCATCTTTTTACCTTTGTCTACACGTTGCATACCTGCGTCACCAATAGATCCAACACGACGAACATGATCGTAACCATGAGATTTCATCTGACCGGCAAATCCCCATCGCTTTACAGCGCCAGTGAATCCACGACCAATAGAAATACCAGTAACATCGAATTTGTCACCTTCTTTGAAGTCTTCTACTGTAACACTTTTTTTGTCTTCAGGCATATCAACACCCTTAAACTCTCCAATACAACGGTAATCACTCTCTGTAAGCTCTGCTTTTTTGAGATGACCCAATCTAGCCTTGCTAGAAGATTTTGTATTTCTTGGAAATGATACAACCTGAATAGCATCGTATCCATCCTTTTCTTTTGTCCTTCTCTGACTAACAAAATTTTCATCAACCTGCAGTACAGTCACAGGAGCGTGTCTTCCGTCGATGAATAATCTAGTCATTCCTATTTTCTTTGCAAATCCAAACATAGTCTTAGTTGTTTAATGTTTCAATACTAATATCTACACCAGCTGGTAGTGTAAGTGTGGATAGATTGTTTACTACCTCGCTGTTTACTTCGTAAATATCAACCAAGCGTTTGTGCACACGAGATTCTATCTTATCGCGATGCTTGCTAGACACAAATGTAGACTTTAGCAATACAACAACTTTTTTCTTTGTTTTCAGTGGGATTGGACCTTTAATCTTTCCACCTGATCGAACAACAGTTTGAACCAACTTTTTAACAGCATCTTCCAACACCTTGTGGTCAAATGATAATACTTTCACTCTCATCTTAGTAGACATAATCTATTTCAATATTAAAGTACTATATTATAAATTGCACTTTGTCAAGGGTTTAGAAATTTATTGCATCTATCAATCCTAACGAAAACAAATATTTGTCAAGAAATCTTGGATTGGCTATAAACAAGACTAGACTGCTTTCCTAATTTGCTTTTTAAGTAGAAATTCTTAAAGTTATTCTAAAAATGTTCTTTTTGAAATGACTTTTACTAGCAAAATGAATTGAAAGAAGTGTTTTTTTAGTTAAATTTTAGGGTTTATGGGCTGGAAATGGAATTGGAAAAGAGGTTTGTTACACTACCACACAAACCTGTCTATAATATTTTCGATTACAGACTTTAACTTTTTAACCACCCCACCCCTTTCCATTATTTTTGGCTTTACAGACAGCAAATTAACTATCTCTTGGTCACGAGGAAATTTTTGATTGTAATTGTAACTCTCTATCATTTTGAATATTTTCTCCTCTGAGATATTTTGCTCTATAGATACCCTTTGCACAAAATCCCTCATCTCGGTTTCAAAGAATTCCTGAAATGAACTTCGAACACTAACACTCTCTGAGATATTTGGCAACGCCTCCTCTATAAATTTCAGTATCAAATCTTTCCGTTTTTGAAGCTGAACATCTCGCTCAAACATTTTTAAGATCGCTTCCATCTTCTTCTGTTTTTCCTCGTCTGTGCCAGAGTCTTTCAGTCCAACTATCAATTCTATAATATAATCAAAATCAATATTATCCCTAGCCATCAGCTCCAACTCAAAATCAACCTGATCTAGTATAGACTCGTTATCGCTCTGGGTATGTTTGCGATCGTGGTATATATCCCAGTATTTGCTCTCATAATCTGCAAACTCCTGCTCACTGATATCGAGCTCAACAAAGCTAAAGTCTGAAAAAGTTTGTAATGACGATTTTGCACGAAGCAAATCACGAAAAGCTACAACGAAACGAGCTTTCTCATCCTCACTCTTCATTTGATCTATAGACTGCAATGTAGGTGCAACTTTGCGGAGCGAGGCCAGGCTAGAGTCAAAACCCTGCTTTTGTGCTTCATAAGGCTCTTTGAAAACAATCTCCTTAGCGTTTTCATCTCCAAAGAGGGCTAGTGCATCATTTGTAGCTTTTCTGAGGTTGCGAAACGCAACTATATTGCCGTGTGGTTTTTGTGAACCAAGAAGTCTATTGGTTCTAGAATATGCCTGAATTAGACCATGATATCGCAAGTTTTTGTCTACATACAAAGTATTAGTATGTTTACTATCGAACCCTGTCAAAAACATATTAACAACCAGTATCATATCTATCTCTTTACTTTTGACCTTCTTTTGCAAATCTTTATAATAGTTATAAAACTTGTCAGTAGAGTGGCTAGTGCCAAAATCTGAGTTAAAATCATTTATACAATCCTCCAAAAAATCACGAGAATGCTGATCTATCTTATCGCTGCCAGTATCTGCAAAGACATCTCTGTCCAACAACCCATTGTCTAGGCTTTCGTTATCCCCGTTTGCTTTGTAGGTAAATATAGTTGCAAGCCTAAATCCTTCAGATTTTTTTTGCTTTAGCAGTGTGTAGTATTTTTTTAGAACTGTAACAGAAGAAACCGCAAAGATTGCATTGAATTTACCTCCTTTGGTTTTTCGCCGCCAGTCAGACAGTACATAATCAGATATCTTGCCCAATCTATCATCACTCTCCAACACCTCTTTTGTGTCTATACCCTCTACCATCACATCAGAGTCGATATCCAGCTGCACACCGTCTGATGGTTTTTGCTTGTATTTGCCCACATACTCCACCACAAAGCCAAGTACATTATCATCCGCAATGGCATCTGTTATGATATAAGAATGTAGCTTTTGGTCAAAGACATCTTTGGTCGTAACTCCTTTGTTGTGATTATCACTGAATATAGGAGTGCCTGTAAAGCCAAACAATTGCGCATTGTTGAAAAACTTTTTGATATTTTTGTGTGTAGTGCCAAACTGAGACCGATGACATTCATCAAATATTATGACAACCTTCTCGTCTGCAAGATATTCAAACTTGTTTTTGTACGATTCTCTGCCGATTGCAATATCCATCTTCTGAATAGTAGTTACAATCAACTTGGAATTACCAGAGCTATCCGCCAACTGTTTGACCAAATTCTTGGTGTTCTCTGTGCCATCTACAGAGCCATCAGAAAAGGAGTTAAACTCTGCTGTGGTTTGTATATCCAGATCCTTACGATCTACCACAAAGATGACTTTTTTGATCTCTGGCATATTGGTTAGCACCTGACTTGTCTTGAACGATGTTAGTGTCTTGCCACTGCCTGTGGTGTGCCAAATATAGCCATTTTTGTCCGATTCCAAGACCCTGTCTTTTATTGCCTTGACCGCATAGTACTGATACGGACGCAAAATCATAGGTATGCGCTGGCTGGTATTCAGTACGATATACTCTGCTATCATGCTGGATAACATGCATTTTTCCAGAAACGCTTCTGCAAATGCACTCAACTGTGTTATCTTGGTGTTGTTTTCATCCGTCCAAAAAAATGTCTGAGCAAAAGGCTGTTTTGGATTGTTGGCAAAATACTTTGTATTCACCCCATTGGATATCACAAAAATCTGTACAAACTCGAACAAACTACCACCAAAAGAGTGTGTCTGATACCTACCTTGTATCTGGTTAAAGGCTTCTTTCATCTCCAAACCTCTGCGTTTTAGCTCTATTTGCACCAATGGCAAGCCATTTATTAGCAGTGTTACATCATAGCGATTGGTGTATTTGCCAGTTTGGGTTATTTGGTTGGTGACTTGGTATTGGTTTTTGCACCATTTGTCCATGTTGAAAAATATGATATACTTGCTCGTTTCATCATCACGAACCAGCAAAAACCTGTCTCGCAAACTCTTAGACTTGTCGAATCTGTCGCCTTTGTTCAGGTGGTTCAGTATCTTGGCAAACTCGCCATCAGTGAACTGAGTATCGTTGAATATCTCCAACTGCAGTTTCAGATTGGCCTCCAACCCGTCAGAGTCTACTATCTGTGTCTTGGCAAAACCAAGGGTTTCTAACTGGGATATTAGAGTATTTTCTAGTTGCTGTTCTGATTGTGTCATAAATTTGTGTATTTTGCTGATTTTGCATAGAGAACCATGCTTTATCTGCTTAAACAAGGCTTTTTATTTTTCTTTGCAAGCCTCACTGCAAAGAGAATTTTAGAGATCATCTTTATTTAACAGTTTATATTTTGTATTTTTCAGGTTATTTGATTCAATTTTTAGCACAAGCCCATTATCAACCCATCTTCTAAACAATCTAGACATACTATGAGATTGCTGTGTATGGGTTATTTCCCTAGCTTTTTTATTATTAATGTAATTATTATCTTCTAAGTATTCCTTTACAATTTCCCACTCATCAGTCCTAATTTCATTTAAAAGCACAACCATTACAGAGTCAAAAAATATCGGATATGTAAAAAAGATTGGTGGGAAAAGATTGTTTTCATCCATCTGCTGTCTCATTGCCCTAACACCTTCATTTCTGTCTAAATTTGGAGCCTGGGGAAACTCTCTCAAGTTTTTTACAATTGCATCGTTTCTATATTCATTTGATCTTACTTTCCCAATGTTTTTTGCAGTTATATTTCCTGGAAATAAGCCAGGGCTCAAAATATCAAGCCTATCTTCAAAAATTCTAATTTCTATATCCCTTTTCAAGTGGTAATCCCTATGAAGAACAGCGTTTGTAATTACCTCTCTTACAGCCCTCTCTGGTATTCTATATTTTGTTACAAAACCAGAGTGCATTTGTATACCAGATTCCAACAAACTCAAAACATATTCATGAGTATCTGAAATAACTTTTATAATTGGACCGTCAATAGTTTTTGGCTCCCCTACCAAATTTGGCAAACCCTTGAATTGCTCTATGACTCCCTTGTATTTATATACTCTTATAGCACACTTTGTATCCATCAAATTCGTTGGGTATTTTGTAAAAAGCAATATCGCTGCGCGTGTTGGGAGTAAAATTTTATTTTTATTTTTTCTCGCAAGACCTTTTTGATAAAGCAATTCTGCTATATCATCATTTGGCAACTTAAGCTCTTTCTTCCAAGTCTCAAAATATTCAGTATTCAAAAGATCAAAACTAACATCAACTAACTCGTCATCAGCTCTCTTAAACCCTTTAGCATAATTAAGTTCTACAATTTCTTGAGGAGATAGTTTTTTATTACCTTTATGTAATCTTATAAACACATTACCATTCACCGAGTGAAAACTATGCAATGCTTTTTGAATTTTTATTAAAACAACTTTTTTACCATTCTCAATGATTATAGTCTCAGGTTCTGATAAACCGATAATTGGCGGTATGATGTTTTTCAATTCTTTTATTATCTCATCATAGTTCTCAAGATTTTCTTCAATTCCAAAAACTCTATCTAATCCTTTTTTATCTGTCTTTTCTGGATCATCAATACCTAAAACCACCATACCACCATCAGTATTTGCCATTGCAGTAATAGTCTCAACAACTTTTCCAACAACCTTCTTACCCCCTAACCTCTTGAACTCAATTGTCTGGGTTTCTTCTGATAACCCTAATATTCTCTCTAAAACTTCACTCATAAAATTATATATTTTAAACAAACAATTGTTGCATCAGACCCTGTT
>JAOZKL010000012.1 GCA_029935375.1 Patescibacteria group bacterium
TATTTTTAGAATAAATTTAAGAATTTCTACTTGAGAAGCGAATTAGGAAAGAGGTCTAATATTATTTTGCACGTTTTCATTTTTTATATTATACTTATTGTATATGTTTAATCTACGAAAAAAGAAGAGGGTAGGTCTTAAGTCCTTGGTGCAAAAGTTTGTTCGATTCAGATGCAAAAAAAGAAAGAATAGAAGAGGAAGTAATTTTATATGTACTATATTGAGTGGCAATAAAAAACCATCAAAAAAAATAACTCTCTCGCCTAGGGCTAGCAAGGTGGAAATAAATTTAATAAAAATAGACGATTAGATTCGCTTAGAAATTTCGTATCAAATCTAAATATAGCGGAAAGTTTTTATTCCAATCCGTAGCCGTTTTATATGTCGCTTCTATAATTGCAGATGTTATACCTACAGTTTCAGCCCACTCTGTTTGATCTCCTTCTACATGATCGCCTCCATAAAATATTCCAATGGGGTAACCAGTTTTGTTGTGTATATATTGAGCAAAAGACCTGCTAGACTGGCTATCATTATTACCTAAGAATATAATCCCATATGGTGGCCATTGTGAGTGATAGCTTATGAGATAATCTGGCATCTGTTTAAGTGTGAAATCATACAAAAAAGCAACTTCTGGCTCGCTTAATGGATAATCCCCTCTATTGTATGCCCATTCCCAGTAGGCTGGCCAGTTTCTGTTTAGATTGACTCCATTGCTGTTTTCCCTTCTATTTAGTCTTGCACCGTCTACATTTATTCTAGTGATTATAATCAAACTTTTATTATTGTTTGTAAATTCGGCAGGGTGGCTATCAAGATAGTCTACCAACATCCACAATCCTCCTGATGTCCACTCTTCACCGTGAATTCCCCCTGTTAACATTATTTTCTTCCCATTTTCGTCGCTCTTTCCATATAGATGAGCCGTTAAATCCCTGTCTTCAACGGACTTGCCATAAACAATAGTTTCTTTAAAAGAGGATGTAAAGGTAATAGCATATTGAAAATACTCCTCACAGTTTTCGTTTATTTCTGCCAAACACATTTCTTTGCTTATTTTTCCAAAGGTATACTGAGTTAGTCTATCTAGCCTTTTTGGGTATATATTTAACAGGTTGCCTTCTATATTGTATTCAAAATCGGTTGCTGGAAAAAACTTTAATTGTTTGATTAATATATCAGTAGGCATTTCTTCGAATTCTACAGAAAAGTGTTGAGTAGTAGGGATGTTTGTAGTATTGTTGGTAATAGACGCTCCTGAAAAACCAGTTATCTGATCTGGGATATTTGGTATTGTATCAACTTTTATATTACTTATAGTTGGTTTCTTCTTAACCACTGGGAAACTAGGATCGTTCAGAACGGTTACTTTGTTATAATCTCTACAATTATCAACTTTTTTTTCAACCCACTCTTCTTCTATTTCTTTTTTATTTTCTTCTTCCGCAATTTGAGGTGTTGGAATATTCTCTGCAAAATTGCTTTGGACTATTTTTATATTATTATCTTTTTTGTTAATATTTTCTATTTCGATTTCATCATTGTTTAAAATCTCCTTATTTTCAGCAGGAGATGGTATTAATAATACAGCAATGGTGAGGATGACGCTTATTGGAAGTATGAGTATTTTAACTAAGTTCATATCTTTATCTAAAATGGTGCGTGATAGAGGAGTTGAACCTCTGACTTCTTCCACGTCAAGGAAACGCTCTACCCCTGAGCTAATCACGCGTTGGTTAGTATGTTATATTGAAACCGTTTTTTTGTCAAGTTTTAGCTTTTTACACTCCCTACTATTTGATCAACATTTTTTATCCATATTATCTCAGTCTGTTTTTTTAGCCAAGTGTATTGTCTTTTTGCATAGTGCCATATTTCATTTATCAATACATTCCTCCATCTTTCTTTGCTAATCATACCTAATAATAACAATTTGATTATTCTGTACTCTAGTCCTAGACTTAGAAACTTTTCTGTAGATATATCCAAATTTCTTATTTCTTCCACCATTCCATCAGATACTCTTTTTTCAAACCTTTTTTGTATTTTATCCCGCAGGTTTTTTTGGCTAACTTCTATTGCAAAATGATATTTCTTATCAAACCGAGGATAGTCTAGCTTTACAGTCCAACCCTCTTTTTTAGAAATATTTCTTAATATAATGCTTTGTAATCTTCTTGGATTTTTTATATCACTTTCATTTAAATTTTTTATATCTATATGTTTAGCAGTTTCTCGTTTTAATAATTCAAGGTTCATTGATTTTAATCTTTTTTTAATGTTATCAAACTTTATTTGCGCGCTTGGTTTTATGCTTCCAATTGCATATTCTTCTAGAACTGCCTTTGAATACAATCCAGTTCCACCGGTTAGTATTATCCATTCTGGCATTTTATTTTTAAATAACTTTGTCCAATCTTGCAAAAAATTGGCTAGTGTATAATTCTCATTAGGATTTATATAATCTATCAAATAATGATCTATTTGTCTGTATTTATATACCCCATCTTTCCAATTGCCCTCTACTTTGCCGGTGCCGAGATCTAGTTTTTTATACACCTGTCTAGAATCGCAGCTTACAATACAGGCATTTTTTAATTCTATCGCCAAATCTACTGCAAGATCTGATTTGCCGCTGCTTGTTTGTCCGGATATTACTATTAGTTTCATATTATTGCGGTGTAATATATTTTAGCCTATCTTGTCCAAAAAAACAATCTATCCATTTTTCAATATTAGTTTTTTCTTCTCCATCATTTAGCGGGGTGTATGAAGCTCTTTGTCCAATTGTAGTTCCTTCAAATTGTGATGTGTCAAGAATATTTTCACCGTTCTTTCTCATATTCATTTCTTCTTTTGCATACTTTTCTTTATAAAAATCACTAGATAGATAATTGTCTGGATGTCTTAGATCTTCAGCTATGTTGTTAATTATAGATAGCTCTGTACTTGTTTTTTGTATTCTTGCTTTTTCATGCCAGATTTTATAGAATTGTATGATATTTACAATTAATCCAGATATTATTATTATATGCACCACAAATTGCACGGCTGGTATTTGGAAAAACTTTTTTACTGTCATTTGATGACATTAAATTTCTTTATATACAAATTGTCAACCTTTTTACAATTGACAAATTTCAACTTATATTGTAAACTAGATATATTGTAATATGCAAGGAAATAATCAATCATTTTCACCACCAAATATGGCTAATATGCCAGGGATGAATCAGGTTATGGGCTCTAATTCTGAGGGACGTGAACAAAATGAGAAGCCTGCACAGCGAGTAGCTAGAAGGGCAAAGGCGATGAGGCCAATAGGTAGGAAGATAAAAAATACAAGACAAGAGCTTGTAGATTATTTGGCGGAGAATAATGTAGGTCTGGTTACATCTGCCTTGGAGTTTCAAAATACAGGTGATTTTATACTATCTAGTTATGTTATTTATCATGAATATAGGGATCTTAGAGAGCCTTTATCAGAATTTATAACCAAGTATCCAGATATAAAATCTTCTGCAGAATCGATTAGAGAAATCCTTTTTCCATTACAAGGCCAGATGAGGGTGAAATTAGAAGCTGTTACAGGTCAGCCTACATTTATTCATCATCCACAACAACAGTTTGTTCAACAACCACCACAGTTTCAGCAACCACAAAATTTTAATAATAATCAGCAGTTTCAACAAGGTAATTTCCAACAGGGCAATAATACATATCAACAACAATATTCACAACAGTCACATCAAGTTGCTCCTGGTGATGGATATGGTGGGGTAGTGGGGTATACACAACAATCTAGTGGAATGGTATCATCTCAACCTCAGTTTGCTCAACATCCACAAAATATTCCAAATCAACTTCCACAACAGGAATTGAATCAGAACAGTGCTATACAGCCAGATCCATCTTTACAACAACCTCAAAATATTCCAAATGATGATCCGTTTAATGGGTATAGTCAGCAAATTTAATAAAAGATAAATGACTACTTCAGCAAATTTAATAATATTATATGGTCCTCCTGGTAGTGGGAAGGGAACACAATCGCTATTACTAGAAAAACAATTAGATGCTAAGTTTTTTGATGCAGGGCAAAGTTTTCGCTCTTTTGTTGCCAATCATTCGTCTGATGCAGATCCGGAGTGCTATAGGGCAGAGAGAATGAATAAGATGATGTCTGATGGAGTCCCTATTTTAACAGAAGATTATTTTCATATTGTTAAAGAAGTTGTTAATAACACAGTCTCAAAAAGTAATAAACTTTTAATTATGGACAAACCTGGAGGGGTTCTGGTTCCAGAGGCTGAATGGCTGAATTCTCTGATAATTGAGAAGCGTTTAAAGGTTTCTTTTGTTCATCTTAACTTAAGCTTAGACAAAGCTGTTGAGAGGGCTACAAATCGTTGGTGTGTCTCAGGATCTAAAAAATCATTTCGATCTCTAAGTGAAGCTAAATCTTTTTGCGGTATTGATCACGAGCCATTTCAGCGCAAAGATGATGAGAATATAAAGGCTATTGAGAATAGATACAAAACTTTATACGAAGTTAACAAGTCAGAAATACTATCTATATTTGCAAAAAATAAATTCGTAAAAATGCTGGAAGTGAATGCTGATAATCAGATTGAGTATATTAATAAGAAAATATACGACTTTATAAAATCAAATTTTTAATATATTTATATGACTAAAAAAATAGATACGACTAATTTACCAGAAATAATATTTTTATATGGTCCAGCTGGTAGCGGCAAGGGGACTCAGGCAGAGTTATTGTTGGATATACTAGATAATTACATTCATTTGGAATTTGGGTCATCTCTTCGTGATTTTGTTTTAGAAAATCTCAATAGTAGTGATGAAGAACAAAATTTAAGAGCTGTTCGTATGAAAAGCAGTATGGATAAGGGTCTTCCTGTTCCTGTTTATGATTTGCGTTTTGTGATAGAGAGAAAAATAAATGATATTCTCAGCAGTGGTAAGAAAATTATTCTTGATGGAGCTGGTCGCAGTATTGAAGAAGCAAAGTGGCAATCTGGTTTTATCAAAAAAAGTAAATTCAAATCTTGTATATTTCATTTATATATCGCACTTGATGAGACTATTTATAGGGCGACTCATCGTTGGTATATTCCTGGAAGCAAGAAACCTTTTATTTCTTTTGATGAGGCGAAAAAAGTTTGCAGTCACGATAAAGAGCCTTTTCAGAGAAACGATGATACTAGACTAGATAGTATAAAAACTCGTTATAAAAAACAGTATAGAGAGCATGTTGCAGAAATTTTGAAGACTTATCAAGTTAATAGTGGTACAAATGTTTTTTTGGTGGATGGTAATCAGAAGATTCCTGCTGTAGCTAGGTTTATCAAGAATTTATTGGTTGATTTCTACAACTAAACATAAAAGATACTCTTTTTCTTGTTTTACTTTTTGACAATACATAAAAAATGTGTTATATTGAGGGTATATACAAGAATGAGTATGACAATACATGTGATTAGTAAAATTATTTTGATAAAAACTTTGTTTTTAGTTAGTTTCTTTTTTGGAATCGGTCTTTTTGCAGCCCAGTCTACACAAGTACCGGTTTTTGCAGTATCTGAAGAGTCTTCTTTTTTGCAGAATATAGGAGAGGACATATTTTCTTCATCTCCATCTTCTGTAGATATAGAACCAGAATATCTTGAGGTGGAGGCTGTTAACGATTTTACACCTACTGAAGAAGAAGTTTTAGGTGTTAAAACTATTAAAGATATTAATATTGAACCTATCGCATCGAAGAATTCAACGCTAACAATTTCTAAAATCGGTATAAGTAACCAAGATCTAACATACAGCTCTGCTTTAACTATGGAAGATATAGATAGCAAATTATTAGAAGGGCCTGTGGTAGAAAACCAACTAACTTCTGATTTATGTACTCCAAATAAGAATAGCTATATATATGGCCATTCTGAACCAGTCTACAAGTCTACCTCTCACCACAACGGAGTTGCTATTTTTGAAGATTTAACGACTTTAGTATCTGGAGATGTAATTGAGGTGATTAATGAAAGTGGAACAAAATGCACCTATAAAGTTAAACACTGGGAGACAGCTGTTACAGAAGCAGATGGCAAGGGTGTTAGCATCGAAACATTTAATAGGGTTTTCAATCCTGAGGAGGTGGGTAATGGATTTCTTACTATACAAACTTGTAAGAAAGGGTCTACTACAGTGAGGATGATATTGAGAGCAGAGCTTGTTTTATAATCCTTTTAAAGGTTTGTTAGAATACTAAGTACTTATATCCAAAGTAATTAAAGAACATTGAGACAATTATTGCAGTTGCTTTTATCCCTAATAACCAAAGGTTTTTTGTAAGTTTAATTTTGCCAAGTAATGGTAGTTTTTTTATTACAGGCTCGTATATATTATTCTTAAATAGTTTGTAAAATTTTGGATTAGCAAAATATTGTAGAAAAATTGACGACACTGTTAATGCTATTATACTTACAGCAAAATAAGTTATCCAACTTGGGTTTTCTTTATTGGTATCTGAAAACGTAAAAGTGCTATTCCAAATATAATTATTTGCATTAGATATGATAAATGATATTCCATGAAATACTGTAATAGATTTTATTTTACTCTTTTTTAGAGCCTTTATTTCTTTCATGGTCTTCAACAGCGCCCAAAATACACTAAGATCTATTACCACACCAGATGCTCCTACAATTGCGAATATTAAAAACCTTTCTATTTCAGTCATAAAATTTATTTATTTACTTTTGAAGAGTGCCTTTTTTCCTTCTTTTAATCTTTTTAAACAGATTTGGTGAAATCTCTGGATTGTCTTCTATGAGCCTACCTATGAACTTATCAAATAGTACGGTATTCTTTATCTTAATATGGAAATAGCCCCAAGTTGCTGCCAATGCGGCTCCAGCTGAGTCAAGTATCAAGTCTCTCATTGTGTTTTCAAGATTCGTTTGCATATATTTTGTTTCAAAGAATATCATTACATCTAATAAATATTCAATAATCTCCCATATTGCACCCCATGCAACTGCAAATACAAAACTGAAGAATGCCATAAAAAATGGTCCGGCTTTCAGTTTCTTGTTTTGATATAGTATATAAAGTATTCCAAAACCAATTATGCCAAATATTACCCCAGAGATAAAATGCAACATCATATCCCACCAGAATATTTTTTCGTAAAATTCATTTCCGTCTCCTAGATAAAACGAAGCATAAATAAACACTATCGCTATTATTTCTATGTGTATTGGTATTTTTAATTTTTGCCGTTTCAAAAAGTATCTAGTTGCATATATTATTAACAATATACAAATGCTAATTATAGCCAATGGCCATTTGTGACGAATTAGCCCCCATCCTATTGTAAAGGCAAGGCTAAATTCTATAAAATGGTTTACCAGTTTTAAAAACTTTTCGAACATGACAAGAGTGTTTTCTTTTCTTTCTTTTTTGTCAAATGAGAGAGCTATTTTTTTGAATCTGTTTTTCTCCTCATTGTTTGATTTAGAACTTTTTTTCTGATACGGATATTCAGTGGCGTAACTTCTACTAATTCACTGTCATCTATATATTCTAGGCTGGTTTCTAATGTCATTTTTCTTGGTGGCACCAACACAATAGCATCGTCGGATCCAGATGCTCGTACATTGCTTAATTTTTTACCTTTACATGGATTTACTTCCAAGTCCCCACTTTTTGCACTTTCACCAAATACAAACCCTTCATAAACTTCTACTCCAGCACCTATAAACAAAACCCCTCTTTGTTGTGCATTGTTTAATGCGTGTCCCATAGTTTTACCTGTTTCTGTGCTTACTAGGCTTCCACGACCTCCTGTCAATTTTATATCTGCAATTTTATCAAATTTATCGAACAATGTATTCATTATAAGAGTTCCCTTTGTTTGTGTTATTAAAAGAGATCTCAGCCCAATTATAGCCCGAGTTGCCATATATGCAGTAAAGTGAAATTCTGTACCAGATTCGTTTGGGCCTATATGCTTGATGTCAGCATCTCTTTTTCCTAGTGATTGCATTACAGCTCCTTGATATTCTTGTGGTACATCGATTTCTACAACTTCATAAGGTTCTTGCTTGATTCCATTAACAGTTTTGAAAATTACTTGTGGGCGACTTACTTCCATTTCAAATCCTTCTCTTCTCATAGACTCTATTAAAACAGATAAGTGTAATTCACCACGACCAGATACTATAAATTTATCTTGAGAGTCTGGATGCTTTGAAACATGCAGAGCTACATTCGTTTCTATTTCTTTTTGCAATCTATCCCATATCTGCCTAGATGTTGTAAACTTACCTTCTTTTCCTGCCAATGGTGAAGTATTAACTCCAAATGTCATTTGTATAGTTGGTTCGTCTATAGCAACTCGATCCATGGCTTTGTTGTAACTTTCTGTAGTTATTGTATCTCCAATTCCAATTTCAGATATTCCACCAACCATTACAATATCACCAGCTTCTACTTCCTCTACTTCCTTCAAATTAAGGCCATCAAAAACTAGTAAACTAGAAACCTTTCCTTTTACAGTTTTGTTTTCCTGTATACCAACAATAGGCATATTCTTTTTTATAACCCCTGATTTTATACGTCCTACAGCCATTTTTCCTTTAAATTGATCGTAGTGTAAGGCAAGTGTTAATATTTGTAGTGGATTTACATCCTCAGTAATAGCTTCTCCTGTTTGTGGAGCTGGAACACTTTCTATTACAGTGTCTAAGAAACAGAATAAGTCATCATCTAATTTATCAGGTGTTAATCCAGCTTTACCTTGAACTCCAATTGCATAAATTACAGGAAAATCTATTTGATCATCGCTTGCATTTAGATCCAAGAAAAGATCTTCTACTTTTGATAACGTTCTAGCTGGATCAGCTGCAGGTTTATCAATTTTATTTACAATTACAATAATTTTTAATCCTAGTTCAATAGCTTTTTTCAAGACAAATTTTGTTTGAGGCATCGGACCTTCTTGCGCATCTACTAATAATACAGCTCCATCTGCCATTCTTAGAGTTCTTTCTACTTCTCCTCCAAAATCTGCGTGTCCTGGTGTATCAATTATGTTGATTTTATGATCTTTATAATAAATACTAGCGTTTTTTGCTTTGATTGTTATACCCCTTTCTTTTTCCTGGTCATTGTTATCCATGATTAAGGTTCCAAGGTCTTCTACATTACGAATATCCAAAGATTGTTTGATTATTCCATCGATTAAAGTTGTTTTTCCGTGATCAACGTGTGCAATTACAGCAATGTTTCTAATATGCTTAGCAGGGTATTTTGAATTAGTCATAAAGATCAAATAGTATTGAACTAGTTGTGAGAAGTTTTCTTCGTTGGCTAGATTAACTCTAGTTTAAGATTATTTAAGATGATATAAAAAGCTCTAATATTTTTTATAGAGTTTAAACTCAGTATAACTGATAATTCATCAAACAAAACTACTTCGCAATAAGTTATAGATAATAAACACCATTTTTGTTTTTTTGTCAATGGTTGATTGCTTTTCTTTGTTGACAATTTTAATAAAAAAGTATATTTATATTATATATAAACTTAAGACTAATAATTTATGATTGATATAAGACATTTGGTAGAAAACACAGATTTGTATGCAGCAGAATTGGATAAGCGCGGTAAAGATCCAATCATTGCAGCTATTGCAAAAGAGAAGTATATGAAATGGAAAGATGTTCGTGCAGAGCTAGACTTAATAAGAAAGAAGAAAAACGATTTTAATAAAAAAGTTATAAGTCTTTCTGGAAATGATAGGTTAGAAGCTATATCTGAGATGAAGGAATCTGATATAACTGCAGATCAATTGGTTGAGAAAGAGCGTGAATTACTAAGTCAGTTAGATGATATGCTTAGTAAGGTACCAAGTATTTCATCAGATAAGACACCTATTGGAAAGAGTGATAAAGACAATGTAGTAATAGAGTCATGGAATACTAACAAGAAATATGACTTCGAGTTAAAACCATATTATGATTTAGCCGTATACAAAAAATATGTAGATAGTGATACAGGTGCAAAAGTTATGGGTGCTCGTGGTTATTATATGCGTGGAGAGATTCAGAGGTTGCAAAAAGCACTATTTCGCTTTGCAGAAGATATAATTTTGAAGAACAATTTTGAAGAATTCTATGTACCATTAATGTTGAATGAGAAGGTTATGACAGATATTGGTAATCTTCCTGATTTTGATGGTCAATTGTATCAAGTTCCTATTAATGAGTCAACTGATTATTATCTTATTCCATCATCAGAGCAGCCTTTAATGTCATATTTTGCAGCTAAAAAGCTAGGTAAACTAGAAGATCCTATATTAGTTTTTGCAAACACAACTTGCTTTAGAAAAGAATCTGGAAGCTATGGTAAAGACCAGCAAGGAATACTTCGTGTGCATCAGTTTGAAAAGATGGAGATGGATGCTCTTTGTAAGCCCGAAGATAATGATAAAGTTTTTGATTTATTTGGTAAGATAAATGAGGAGATATATAACTCACTTGGTTTGGACTTTAGAGCTGTTGAAGTTTGCACTGGTGATATGCCTAATAAACATTACAGGCAGATAGATTATGAAGCTAATTTCCCAGCTGTGGATAAATATAGAGAGATTTGTTCTAATGGATCTGCATCAGACTATCAATCACGTGGGTTGAAAACTACATATACAAATTCCGATGGTGAAAAATCTTTTGCATATAGTCTCAATTGTACTGGCTTGACTTTTAGAACTGGATTGGCTCTTATGGAGCAATTTCAGACTGCTGATGGTAGGGTAAAAATCCCAAAAGTTCTTGTTCCTTATTTCGGTAAAGATTATTTGGAATAGTAATTTGACCATAATCAAAACTTTGTGTAAACTATAGATAGTATGGCACAATTTGGTGGTTATACCGATTATAATGATCAATATTCTGATCCCAATCAATATGTTCAACATCAAGGGCAAGATGTTTATGTGCAAAACGATGATCTTTCTTATCAAGGAAAGAATTTTAATAATCAGTATAACGATCAATCATTTGGTAGTGTATCTAGTCGAGCACAGGATCCACAACAAAGTTTCAATGCTGGAGGTGTTGCCAAGCCCTTAAATCAAAAATTAGTTGATTTAGAATCTGTTTTAGATTTGGATCACGATGATGAGATTGTTGAAAAGGTTGTTGTAAAGAATCTCAGAACTGGGTTGCTTGTGTTGATAACAGTTATTACAATTAGTCTTTCATTTGTAGCTGGTTATCTTGGTTATGCGCTTGCGGGAGATCGTAATGCTGAAATAGTTGATATTGAACAAGGGCAATTAGAAGAAAGCGAAGAAGTTTTTAATAACAGTACTACTCCTGTAGAGCAAGTTAGTATAACATCTCTTTCTGATACTATCGAGAAGTTGCTTCCGTCTGTAGTTAGTATTATTGGTATTGAAGAGGTTGGACAAAATACAATAACGACATCAGGAACTGGATTTGTTGTCTCATCTGATGGTTATATCATCACAAATCGTCATGTTGTTTACAAACAAAATGCGGAGTATAGTATTATTCTTAACAATGGTAAGATCCTTACAATGGAAGTTATAGCAATAGACAGTGGTCTTGATATTGCTATTTGCAAAGTTGACTATAATTTTGATTCAGAAGTTGTTAAATTTGGTAATTCTACTGATATTCAGATTGGTCAGGTTGCGGTTGTTATCGGTAATGCTCTTGGTGATTATTCTAACAGTGTTAGTGTAGGAGTTATTTCTGGCCTTTCTCGTCAGATTGAAGTTAATAACAGAGTGACGGGTAAGTTAGAAACTATGAAAAATATAATTCAAACAGACGCTAGTATTAATAGTGGTAATTCTGGAGGACCTCTTTTTGATTCAGATGGTTTTGTGGTTGGTGTTAATGTTGCCAAGCAAGTAGATGGAGAAAATATTGGATTTGCAATTCCAATTGATATTGTAGAGCCTTTGTTAAAGTCTGTGATGCAAACTGGGAAGATTACAAAAGCTTTTCTAGGGGTTCATTATATCAATATTGATCCACAGATTATAATCGAAAACAATCTCAAGGTTGAATATGGCGCATGGTTAAAAAATCAAACTCCTTCAAAAGATGCAATTGTCGTAGGAAGTCCTGCCCAAACAGCTGGTCTTATGGAAGGAGATATAATAACACAAGTTAATAATGATAAAATAAGTTTGTATAATAATCTTGAAGTTTTAATACAAAAACATTCAGCAGGGGATGTTATTATAGTCAAATTTTTACGAGATGGAGTAGAAAAAACATTAGAAGTTACACTTGGTCAATACAGTGGGTAAGGTTGACAATAACAAAAAACTTACAAAGACTGTATAGCATAATTATGGCTTGGTATAATAAATATAGACCAAAAACTTTTGACGATGTGGTAGGTCAAGAACTTGTTAAAAAAGTATTGCAGAATGCTCTTAAGAAAAACAAAATAAAACATGCGTATTTGTTTAGCGGTCCAAAAGGAACAGGCAAAACAACTCTTGCTAGGATTTTTGCAGGCAGTCTTAACAGTTTGGAAACTAACCCTGATGCCAAAATAGATATAATAGAAATGGATGCTGCGAGCCATACTGGGATAGATGACATCCGCCAGCTTAAAGAATCTGCAAATATTCCTCCAGTGTATGCAAATTATAAAGTTTATATAATTGATGAGGTGCACATGCTTTCAAAAAGCGCTATGAATGCATTGTTAAAAGTGCTTGAAGAGCCACCAAAATACTTAGTTTTTTTACTGGCCACAACTAATCCTGAAAAATTACTGCCAACAGTTCTTTCTCGTTTAACAAAACTAACTTTAATTAATCACAGTATTGAGGGGTTATTAAGTAGATTGAAATATATTGCGGATAAGGAGAATCTAGAGATGTCTGATAATGCAATGACTCTTATAGCCAAAAGAGGTGTTGGTAGTCAGAGAGATTCTATAAATTTTCTTGAAACAGTTGCAAGCTATGAACTGGGTAGTTATGATAGTTCCAGTGTTGCAGAGTTGCTTGGTATGTTACCAACTGAATTATTATCTCAGACTGCAGAGTGGTTGATGGCTGTTTATAATGACAGTGGTTCTGATAAAGTTTTTTTAGAGTTGTTACCAAAGCTAGAATCTTGCGGCATAGATGGCGAGAGTTTTTTGGCTCAATTATTAGAATTTTTGTTAGATACGAGTCTAAATGGTAATAGAGGGTTTGATGGGATTATTGTTCCCATTGCAGAGATTTTAGATCTGAAACTTCCTCTTACAGAGGTTGTCAGCGTTATGATACTTGTTCGCTCTAAGTTAAGTACTGTATCGCAACATAAAAAAAAAGGATTGCAGGCAGGCAATAATATAGAGTTGGTAAAAAAACCTTCAGTTACTTCCAAACAACAGTTTGAAAAAAAGCCTTTATCAGAAAAAATTAAGTTACAAGATAGTGATCTTGTATCTAAGGATTTAAATGAAGAAAAAGTTGCTAAGCAAGAGCAAAAAATTGTTAAAACTGAAAAGATTGTTGATTTGAAGGATGTTCCCGCAGATTTGGAAGGGCAAAAAGATAATAAAAAAGAACAAATAGCAACTGTTTTGAAACATGTAGAACCAAAACAATCTACTTTAAAAATTTCAGCTGAGGATATGAAGTCGTTTATTCTAGACTTACAGAAAGAAAATGATTGTCCCACACAGTTCAAGATGATTAAGTTGTCTGAGGTTGGATTTGACTCTGATTCTAATGAGCTTAATATGACTCCTTCTGTTCCATTGTTTCAAACTGCGTTAAGATCTTCAAAACTTGTAGAATGGATATCTCAGAAGGTTAAAGATAAGTTCTCTATTGACATAGAGGTGGTTGGTGCCAAGAAGGCTATTTTGGATAAAAAAATCTCTATTGAGAATGTTGTCAAAAAAGTTGATAAAAAGAACGAGAGTCAACAGCGAAAGAATTTAGATTTTGATAGTTTTATATCTCAATCAAAACAATCTGATAGTACAGTAGTTAAAGATTATAATAATGTTGCAGAACCTGTCCCGCAGAAACAAAAAGATCTCGTTGAAGGTGAGATATTTTATTCTATGTATAAAACATTACCAGAGAATATGGACGGTAAGGGTGTGAAAATTAGAAAAGCAGTTGTACAAAAACCAATAAAAGAGGATTTGGAGGATGTTGTGGAGCAAGATGATAATTTTGACAATGTCGCAGAGGAGATGTTTGATTTTGAATAAAATGCTTGACTAAAACATATTTTTTCTGTAGTTTTAAATATGCATTCTAAATATATATTTGTTACAGGAGGGGTTGTATCTGGGCTTGGAAAAGGTATAACTAGCGCCTCTCTTGGATTGATTCTCAAGTCTGCAGGATATTCTGTAGATATTATAAAATTAGACCCTTATCTTAATGTAGACCCTGGTACAATGTCACCGTTTGAACATGGTGAAGTTTATGTTCTCGACGATGGTAGTGAGACTGATCTTGATCTTGGGCATTATGAAAGATTTTTAGATGTAAATTTGACAAGCATTTCATCGGTTACCTCTGGAAAGATATATTCTACTATTTTAAATAGAGAAAGAGAGGGTAAGTATCTTGGTCGCAATGTTCAGCTTATTCCGCATGTAACAAATTATATACAGGAGGCTATAACAAAAAATATTCCTGAAGAAGACCATATTCGTCTAATAGAAATAGGTGGATCTACTGGTGATATGGAAGGTGAGGTTTTCTTGGAAAGTTTGCGTCAATTTAAGCAAAAAATGGGTAAAAATTTGTTACATGTTCACCTTGGTTTTGTTCCATATTTACCTTGTAGTGGCGAGTATAAGTCAAAACCTTTTCAGAATTCAATCCGTGGATTGTTGCAGAGAGGTCTTTCTCCGGAAGTTTTAATTGCAAGATATGCCCCTGAAAAGAACAAAACTATTACGAAAGATGTTTTAGATAAAATAGCTTTATTTGGAAATGTCAAAAAAGAAAATGTAATTAAACTCCCTGATGTAAGTAGTATTTACCAAGTTCCAGAGAATATGTATAATTCTGAAATGAGGCATATACTGTCTTCTTTTGTCGGCAAAGAAATTGTTTCCGGTGTTCCTGATTTTTATTCACGCATAAAAGATGTTAGAAATAAAGGGGATGAGATTTCAATTGGAATTGTAGCAAAATATTCCAAGCTTTCAGATGCTTATCTTAGTTTGATAGAGTCTTTGAAAATTGCTGGTGTGGAGGAGGGGGTCAATGTCAAAACAGTGTTAATTAATTCTGAAGATTTAATTGATTCCAAAGAAAATGTAAAATCATTATCAAAATTAGATGGGGTGGTTGTTGCTGGTGGGTTTGGTAAGCGTGGCATGGATGGGAAAATAGCTGCTATAAAATATGTAAGAGAAAATGATATTCCATTTCTTGGAATATGCCTTGGATTGCAGATGGCTGTTGTAGAATTTGCAAAAAATATTATAGGACTTGATGCGGTTAGTAGTGAAATGTATGATGATAACGAAAAACTTCTTAAAAATATGGATGTGATTGTTGACTTTATGGAAGACCAGAAGAACATAAGAAAAAAAGGTGGTACTATGAGACTTGGTGGGTATGATTGTACTTTGGAAAAAGATACTTTAGCCAAAGAGTTATATGGCTGTGAAGATATTCGTGAAAGACATCGTCATAGATACGAAGTTCAAGGCAGTTTTGTGTCCCAGTTAGAAAACTTTGGAATGAAAATTAGTGGTAAGCATTTGTACAAAGATCTTGATGGTAAAAACCAGTTTTTAGTTGAAATTATAGAGCTCTCGCAGGATACTCATCCATATTTCATTGCTACTCAATCTCATCCCGAATTTTTGTCTAGACCATCAAAACCTCATCCATTGTTTAGAGGTTTATTGAAAGCCGCTATTAAATAAAAACTTAGGTTTTTGATAAAAAATAAAGTGGTATAAAAACCACTTTTTAATATTTTATTTATTCACTTATCCTATAATCACCAAATTCACAGATTGTGGATTCTGTTGTGTTTATTATTATTTCATCAAATATTAGCTTGCCAAATAACCCTGTAATTGCAGTTTTCTTAACATTCTCGTTTGCAAAATTTAGTACATTCTTACCAGAACTATCTTTTTGACAAGCTCCGTCTATCAAAGCTGTTTTTTGTGACTTCATTATTTGTCTAGATAATTCGTCCTCAGCTTCTACTCTTTTTTCTGCACTTAGGTTGTTTAATTTAAATAAAAATGTCAAATCATCGTTTACTATATTCGTTTTATCTTCCATTATATTTACTCCAAGGATTTCAGGGGCTGGTAGATTAATTGTTAAAGTCTTTTTATCTTCTGATAGTATTATGTCACCTTCTCTGATTTTTGCTAGATCGATCCCAGCTGTAATATCTCCAGTAACTGCAACTTTTCTAGTATGTTTTTTTTCAAGCAACGACCAGCCAAAAACTTCTAAGTCTCCCAGATCCAAAGTTACTTCTATATCTCTTTGCATGATTTGTTTTACAGTTTCTAGTTTACTAATTTGTCTTACTTCTTTTATAATGACAGTTTTGTCTATTTTAACTGTGACCTGATCCTTATTGCTGTAATAATCCTTTGTTATAATGAATCCTGCGTATCCAACTAATACAATCGCTATGATTGATAGAATTGTTATAGATATTGTTTTTAATTTTTTTAACATAAAGTGTTGTTTTATTTAGTATGAAGTTGTATTAATGGCTTAATATATATTTTTATTTTCGTCAATCTTTATTTATCTAGATTTTCTTGTATAATTGTATCAAAGTTTTCTAGAGCATTTGTTGCAGCACTTTGTTCTGCCAGTTGTTTTGATTTGCCTTCTCCTTCGCCAAGTTTTTTATTTTTTATCCAAACCCCGCTTTTAAACATTTTTTCATGATCCTTACCTTCTGATGAGATAACTTTATATGTTGGAGTCTCTTTTGCTTCTTTTTGTGAAAGTTCTTGTAATTTTGTTTTAGAGTCTTTGTAAGTTTTATTTTTTACAATGTCATCTAGGAGTGGAAGTATAAATGTATGTATAAAATCCCTTGCTGGATTGTAGCCACCGTCTAAGTATATAGCTCCTATTAGAGCTTCTACTCCATCTGCGGTTATGGAAGATCTTGCTGTGCCGTCTCCATCATCTCGCTCTCCTTTACTTATGCATATTTGATTTGGTAGGTCTAAATTGTCTCCAACTATCTTAAGAGAATTGTGGTTGACTAGCGCTGATCTCAAATTGGTTAAATACCCTTCTTGCTCACCAAACTCTCTATATAAGAAATCGGTTATTATCAGTTCTAGTACAGCATCTCCGAGAAATTCTAATCTCTCATTATGCTCTCTTATATCCTCATCTTTGTCTCTTTCGTGTAAATATGAACGATGGACAAGAGCTGTTTTTAATAACATTATATCATCAAAAAAATAGTTAATCTTTTTTTGCATTTTTTCTGTATTCATAATATTCTGTTGTTTTATAGTGTTTTTATAATGTTTTAAATTCAAACTGATGTATTAAATATTGATCTTCTTTGTATATAAAGCCTTCTAATAAAAATTTATCAGAAACTATCATCTTCCAGTGGAAAGAGCCTGTATTTTCACATATTAGATAAGGGTTTAGATTCCAATCATGCAAATCTTTTTCTAATTCTTCAAGAAACTGCACTGTGTCATTGGCAAAGAAATCAATAGGTGGGTGGAGATAAAAACTTAGACTGTCAGTATAATTTACAATTTTCCAATTATTTTCTGTAACATCTAATAAATTATCAATTTTTTGTAGACTTTCATTGTTTTGGTAGTTCCAAAAAGTTTCGCTGAGATAGTTTATGTACTCTTCTTTTTCAGAGTGTTTGCCAAGATAGTTCCACTCCAACAATGTAACGTCATAGTTCTGTTTGTGTAGTTCTGTCTGTAATTTTTTTAAAAGGTCTGGAGCTTCGTAAAAATTAGTTAATAATTGTATAGCAAATCCTGGAGAGCTGACTGTAAATGTTTTATCATTTAGCTGTAGCAATTCTTCATCATGACCAAGATAGTCTGGAAGCTGTGCAAAGTCATTTTTTGCCAAGAACATCCATACATTTTGCCAAAATGCTATTTCTTTTATTGTAAAGGTATCATCAATATGTGCCGACATAATTACATTCCTCTGATAAAACGGAGTCCTCCATTGTAAAACTGTGATTCGTGAGTTATTCCAAGTTTTAATTGCGCTAGTCTATCTAATCCAAATCCAAATGCGATTCCTTGATATTGATCAGGATCTATTTTGCAATTTTGTAGAACTTTTCTGTTTATAGGTCCTGCCCCACATACTTCTATCCAACCAACTCCTTTACAGACTTTGCATCCATCTTTGGTACAAAACGGACATGATATATCAGCTTCTAACCCTGGATTTACAAATGGAAAGTAGCTAGGCCTAAGTCGTACGACTAGATCATCTTTTTTGAAAAATTCTGTAAAGAATTGTTTTATAAGTGTTGTGAGTTGTGATATCGATGTTGTTTTTTCTACTAGCCACATATCGAATTGATAAAAATTGACATCATGAGTTGCATCGATGTTTTCATTTCTAAAAGTTAATCCAGGGAAAACTACTCTAAATGGAGGTTTGTGTTTTTTTGCATATCGTGTGATATTAGAAGTTACTTGTGTTCTCATTACGTAGTTATTTCCATCGCCATCTTTCTGTTTTAGAAAAAATGTATCTTGCATGTCTCTAGCCGGATGATGATCTGGAGTGTTTACTGATGTAAAATTATACCACTGATCTAATACCAAAGGACCATCGAAAACGTCAAATCCCATCTTTGAAAATATTTCAACAACTTCATTTATAACGAGAGTTAGTGGATGGAGGGTTCCATGTTCTGTTTTATACTTTTTTGAATAAAACGTAGGGTCAAAATCAGTAAAAATATCTCGTTCTAATTCTTTTTGAATTACTTGAATTTGTTCATCACATTGCTGTTGGATTTCACCTCTCAATATATTCAATCTTTTCCCCATTTCTTTCTTTTCATCTGATGTTGCAGTTTTAATATTATTTTTTATATCTGCAATTTCACCTGATTTGGTTAAG
>JAOZKL010000104.1 GCA_029935375.1 Patescibacteria group bacterium
CCAAACGCTTAAAAATCTTTGAAAATAAAGAATATTTTTTATCTGTTTGTCTCACAGATTAAAAAAACTGAGCAACCTACTGGATTTAAAGGTCTTGGCAAATTAAAAAAGACTATCATTAAAAATGGAGTAGAAATGCTTTCTGACGAAAAAGGCTTCCTCGCAATCCCTGGTGTATCAGGTGGTAACTCTACAAAAATGGAAGATGATGAAACAGAATTTGTAATGGAAATTGCTAATTTCAAAGGAGATAGAGTTGCAGCAAGTGCATTTACACAAAAGTATAGAAGCACTGGAGCTAGAGTTTGGATAAGTGGTGTAAACAGTCCACGAATACTTATTTGTTTACTACATCTCATAGAGAGTTTGGAAGAAAATTTAGACTCTTTCGTACATGCAATTAACATCAATATAGACCCTTTGCTAAGTTGGGTAAATGGAGAGGATTTAGACTTGAAAATTGCTAGTAACCACATAATAAACAAAAATAAAGAAGAGAATATAGAAGTTGATTTTCAATATATATCAGACAGGCTAGATAACCAAGGGTTGGAATATTGGAAGCCAATCATAGAGGACAATCTAACAAATATTGGTAGTTATAAAGACGGTATATTCAGTCCAAATATATTTTACTCAAATATACATAACCGAGAAGACATTTATGCAGAATTAGTTAGGATTATAGGCTTTGACATGTTAAAACCTCAAAAAATCAATAGTAGCATAACAACAACCCAAGAAAAAGAATTTAATAGTAATAAATTGTTAAAAAAATTAGTTTGCAGTTATGGTTTTGATGAAATAACGAACAGGCCTTTTGTAGAAAAAGAACAAACAATCGGCTATATGAATAACGGTCAAGATGAAACAGGAAATGTATTGCAAGTTCTAAAACCTCAAAATAGCCAAGAAGACAGACTACGAGATAGTCTACTGCCTACATTGCTAAAAACTCTAGAATATAATATAAAAAGAGGAGAGAAAGAAATAAAAATATTTAAAATAAATAAAATATATACATGGGAGAAAAATCAAATCAACGAACAAGTCTATCTATCTGGATTAAGCGTTACCAAAGATCCCTATATAGCTACTAGTATTGTAAATGAAGTACTACTAAAAATGCCTAATGACAAAATAGCTACAAGCAAAGGATTACCAGCAAAATATGAAAACATAGGTTTGGGATATACATACAAAACAGATCAAATAACTGCCTGTGTTATACAAGTTAGCAATAAACTAAAGAAAATCTTCAATATACCATTAAATAAAGATATTTGGTTTTTCGAAATCGATATAACAAACTGGAACAACAGCTTAAAGGTGTACAATAAATACCAAAACGAAAGCACATATCCAACTATTTCAAGATCATATTCTATGTATGTTCCTACTGATTTTCAATGGAAAGATATAGAAAATATAAATAATAGTTATCAAAAAAATGATGTTTCAATCACGCTCAGTCCAATAGAAAGAATGGTAAGCGACGGTAAAAACGTACTTAATTTCGATGTTGAATTCGTCAGTTATAACAGAACTCTTCAAAAAGAAGATGTTGCAAAATGGGAAGTAAATTTACTAAAAAGCCTTCCAGAAATTAACCTCAGATAAAGAATATGAGGTCTTATGTATATGCATTATCTGCTGATCCTATAACATTTGGACACATTGATATAATTAAACGAGCAAGCAAACTATGTGATAAACTAATTGTAGCTATTGGATCTGGCTCTCACAAAATACATACTTTTTCGGTAGAAGAAAGAGTGAAAATGAGTAGCTTTGCACTGAGAGAGATAAGAAATATTAAGATTATAAGCTTTGATGGCCTACTAGTTGATTTTTGCTATGCCA
>JAOZKL010000105.1 GCA_029935375.1 Patescibacteria group bacterium
TTGTCTTCTTTGGTCATATATTATATATTTGGGTCTAAACTTGAAACGATAATTTTACACTTCGGCAAAACTGTCAACAATGGAACCTCAAATTACCAACAGATGCCAATATCTTGACAAAATACAGTTTTATTGTTAATTATATTTGCATGGGATATAGAATGGCGGCACTTTGTAGTTGTGGATACGGAAACAAAGAAGTAATAGTTGGTAGCGGAAGAAGTGGGGAGTATTACTACTATCCGTTTTATTGTAAGAAATGTAACATATTATTTAGTGCAGCCTCTTTTGAATGTCCAAAGTGTCAACAAAAAGATGTTATTAGTTACAGTGATAATAAAATGTATGAAGGGGATAACCTTGCAGATAAAGGGGGTAAGGAGTTGATAGGGAGGAAGTTTCTTTGTCCCTCTTGTGGGCGATATGACTTGGAGTTTTTTATACTTGGGTTTTAGGGTTGATATAATACAAAATATATGAAAAATCACACTGTTTATTTTTATGGAAGCACGAAGATTATTTGTGGATACAATTCTTTGAGCTCTAATAGTTGTCGTGAAAGGAACCAGATTATTGGTTTTAATGGGGCAGATGTCAATCCTGAGCTGGTTGAATATGGAGAAAAGTGCTTTTGTCAGACAAATGGCGATAATGAAATGTCAGGAGAGACAGGGGTTTTGCCTCAAAAACATTATCAACTATTCCGCCCACAATATAAGAGAGTTCTCTTTAACTTTTAATTCACCAGATTTTTCACCCCCTCTATCTTTCTATCAGCATACAAAACCACATCTTTGATCGCCAGTTTTTGAATAGCAGAAACAAGAATTTCCATTTTTTTGTAATCTGGAACTTGGTTTTTGGTTGGGAGTTGGATTTTTAAATTAGGCAGATTACCTGTCGCATTGTTTGAATAGTCTGTAAAAAGAATTTGTAATTTATTAATAGAGGCGACAAAAAATAATCTACTTTGTAATTCTTTCTCACTATCTTTAAAAATCAAAGCCTTAACCCTTGTCCCTATATGAAAATCTTCATTTTGAGTTGTTGCTAAAAACACCCCTCTATCCGCAAGTGATAAGGTATTTTTAAAATTAAATAATTTGCGGTTTGATAATTGAGATATTTTTTTTGAAGCTCCATTGTTATCATGTTGATGACTAATTAAAGGAATTTTTCCATCTAAGACCTTTCCAATTATCACATCTCTTCCCGTTGCAACATCAAACAGATCCCCAATTCTAAACCCTCCCCACTCAAATTTATCATTCTCAAATTCCTCCAGCACCTTTTCTTCTTTCTCTGTTAAAATATAATCTTTTAAATCATTTTCTTCTAAATATTTATCCAGATTTTTTATTTTTTCTAATTCTAAATCACTTACAAAACTCTCCATAAAGTCAAAATCTATCTCGCCGTTTTTGGTTGGGAGTTGGATTTTATCGTTTTTTACTTTTGCCCAAGAACACATATTTTCATATCCAAATTTTTTATTTAAAAAGTGAAATGAATTAGCTAAAAACAAACCTTGTTTTTCAGAAATTTTAAACTTAGATTCTAATGAAAATACTCTGGCATGCGTTACCATTTTATACTCAAATGGTCGATAAAAAGCAAAGCCGAACATATCAATAGTTATCGTGTTCTTAGAAAATATTTTTGCTTCAAGATCTGTTTTTCCTAAAATTCCATTATCTGTTACTCCCGCAGTTATTACATAATCACCACTATTATTTATATGTTCTTTCTTTATATCAGTATTTCCATTATAACTTTCAAATAATTCTTCTAATCTATATTCTCCCCACTCAACATTTTCTAACTTTTTATTGAGTGGGGTTAGGATTTT
>JAOZKL010000048.1 GCA_029935375.1 Patescibacteria group bacterium
ATAGATAATTTCTTGACAAAAACTTCAACTTCAATTTTTAGTTAAATTAAACAAAGCAATCTAATAACAACTCTATGTCAACTAATCAACTTCCAACAAAAGGTACTGAGAACTGGGGAGATATATTAAACTCTTGGTTATCACAGCTTGGTCCAGAAAATCTAGGAGGTATACACAATGGAGATACAGCTAGTCGTCCATCAGGTTTAACTGCGGATGATGAAGGTAGGGTTTATGTCGATACAGAATCCCAAGAGATATTGAGATGGGATGGGTCTGCTTGGCAAACAACACTATCTGGCAATAAAGAATCCAAATTCAACATACAATCCAAAACTGCAGATTATACAATTACAACTGCGGAAGCAGAAACAGGACTAAATGGATTTAGTAATGATGGAGCAACTGGCACTATCAAGTTCACACTACCAGATGCAGTAGCAGGAATGAAAGTAACTATTATCAACACAGAAGATCAAACATTACAAGTGCAATCTGTAAATGATGATAAGATATATACAACTAGTATAACAAGTGGAACAGAACTATTGATAACTACTACAAAAGCATCTGTAACAGAGCTATATTGTATAAACGGTACAGAGTGGATATCTAACGGATCATCATCTAGTTGGATAGAACCTCATATTGATGCGCCAACTGTATTGAATGTAGTTGTAAATAATGTAAATGATATTGACCTTTCTTGGGTAGATAACTCTAGTGATGAGATAGGGTTTAGAATTTATCGTTCTACAGACGGAACAAACTTTACAGAATTGTCAACTGTTTTGGCAGATATAACTACATATAAGGATACAGCCGCATCGCCAAATACAGACTATTGGTATAGAGTGACATCATATAATAGTATTATAGAATCAGGCCCTACAAATGCAGAGAATATCAGCTCTGGTATGGGTGTGAATGATCCAGGCAACTTTTCAGCGAATCCTGCAGATTATGCAGGTAATATCCAGGTTGGTTGGAAGATCGGAGGGGGTTGGGTTTTTCAGACTAACGGAACCACTGGATTGATAATGGCTCCATGGGATGAGACTTTAGATCTTAGATGGAAAAATACTAGGACCTCCACTACAGGCACAGATTCTGAAACAGATGGCGCAGCAAATACAGCTGCAATGGCAAATGCAACTCACCCGGCGGCAAATGCATGTGCGACTAAAAATATTAATGGATTTCATGATTGGTTTTTACCAGCAAAGGACCAGCTGCACTCTCTCATTTTATATGTTATAGATAGCACGGCAGATTATCACTTCTCATTTTCCTACTACTGGTCAAGTAGTCAAGTTGGACCAGCTTATGCGTGGCTGGAGAGCACAGCTGGAAACCAGCTTCAACTTACGAATAAAGGGTCTGCTTATGGGGTTCGTGCAGTTCGCTCATTCTAATTAATCTTTTCATCTTGTCGTCAAATAGTTTTTTTACAGTTCTTTTTGAATAATTCCCCTATCCCACCGCCCTTGACAATTTCCAATTTTTGTTTCTATTATATAAACTGTTCTGAGAACTATTTATGCTTGCACCAAATAAGCAAAATCTTTTACTGCTAAAAAAACAAAAGAACACCTACAAAAACGGTCACAAACTATTGCAAGAAAAACGCAATGGTCTTATTCTTAGTTTTCTTAATTTATCTCGCAAAGGCAAAGAGATGGAGCAGAAAATGTCCAAAGATCTCAGCAAAATACTTAGTCTTTACGATAAAAACCTTAGCTTTATCAGTGCAAAAGCGATTTTGGATAACTTGACCAACGAGCCAGCCGTCAATCTGACTGTAAAAAAGAAGAGGTTGTCTGGTGTTCAGGTACAAGATCTGCAGATAGAAGTAAACCCACCTAAGAGAGAAATCTTCAAACAAGGTATCCGTACCAGTTTGGAAAAAATGGGGCAATATTTACCAACTCTTTTAGAACTTGTTCAACTTCGCCAAACTTGCGCTAGTCTTGGGATAGAGATCCTAAAAACTGGAAGGCAAATCTCTGCAATCGAAGGTCGAATCGAAGAAACAGAAGCTCAGGTAAAATGGATAAAATCAACTTTAGATGAAAAATCCAACTTAGAAAAATCTATACTTATTACAATTTTTGGTTAAAAATATTTTTATGTCTGATAATTTACAACAATACATACAATCACTAGAAACACAGGTAAACACTCTTAAAGATAAGATAAAATTCTTTGAAGACTCTATCGTAGATATTAAGGTTCAGTTTGATCTCAAAAAATCCGACATTGTCGATCAAGTAGAAGAGAAATTAAGTTCATACAATCCAGATGGGCTTGGAGTTGCAGACAAAATGGAGGTGGAAGATCTTTCCATCAAGGACAGAGACATCTCATCCGCGCTTAGAGAAATTTACAAACTTGACTAATCCCGACTAACTTATATAATATTTATGGCTGTAAAAAAAGTTGATATATTTTTGCTAACTTTACCGAACAAAAACATTGATGATGCGCTCACTAAGATAATATCAAACAATGTTCGTGTAGAATTTCTTAATCCTGCTGACCTTGGTGGAGAGTGGGAGAATGTAACTAAGTGGAAACATGAAAAATCTGTAGACAATTCAGAAAAAATTACATTGTTGGATTTTGTACTGTCGCAGTACTCTCCAAAGGTTTTTCTTGCTGGTTTGCAAGATTTGCGTGTAGATGCAAAGCGTTCTGATGTAGACTCTGCCTGGCAGAAGAAAGAAGAGTTGTTAGAAATTGCAAAAAAACTATCTTATTTTAAGGGATTGGAAGAAGATCTAAAAACTTCAAAATCTGCAAAGTTTCAGAAAAAAGTTGAGGAAGATGCTATCAAAATCAACCAACAGCTTAATCAGATTAATCCTAGCTTGCAACAAGCTATCGAAAAAGAAGATAAAGAGGCTGTTATCAAACTTTCAGAAAAAATGGAAAGCTTGCAGTCTGAAAAAGAATTATTATATTCCAAAACTTCTGATCAGTTATTAGAAAAGCTTGCGAATATTAGGGAGGAGATGAAAGCTGATAATATCAATCCAGAGGTAATTGGAAAAAAATTATATAAGGAATTTGCAGCGCTTTATTCTGCTTACGAATCCAACAAACACCTTTCCAAAGCGAAAGAATATGTATTTGCTACAGACGAAAATTCCAAAGTTCACTTTGTTTTTGTAGCCGTTGCCAAAAGCAGTCGTAAGAAATTAGAAAGAGTTTTGCACAATTCTGATATAATGATGGAGAGCGTGCAGTGGGATAAGGACATTTTGACATGGGAAACCAAAGGTAAGTTAGAAACCTTCAGAAACCTAGCAGAAGGTCTTGGCCATCTTGAAGAAAAAGAGTATGATCCAACCAAAATGATTGCTGTATTTTTCATGTTGTTCTTTGCATTCTGTCTTGCAGATGCTTTGTACGCTTTGGTTATTAGTTCATTTACAGGATATTTCCTGTTTACCAAAAAGTTAAACGCAGGGGCAAAGAGTTTTTTCAGTATGTTCTTTTTCTCAGGATTGGCAACAGTTCTCTTTGGAATGTTTACAGGGTCTTGGGCTGGTAATCTGTTCAACAGTTTCGACTTCCTCTCTGGTATCAACAAAGGGCTTGGAGAATTTACATTGCTTAATATGGGTCTAGATAAGGCAGATACTTCCGTTGGGTTCCTTAACAGTGTGTTGCCAGCTGATGGGCCACTGTCTAATCCAATTGTATTTATGTTGTTAGTATCTCTAGGGCTGGGTATGTTGCATGTGCTTATTGGTAATGTTTTAAATGTTCTTAATGCAGTCAAAGCTGGTAAAAAAGATGAGGTTCTAGAGTCAGCTAATTGGTTGTTGTTTATCCTTTCTAGTATTGGGTATTTGGCCGTGTCTGTTATTGCTCCAGATTATTCCAAAGTTGGTTTGGTTGTTTTTGGTGCGATGGCTTTGGGGTTGTTTATTTTCAATAACGGCAAGAGTATGATGGCAAAGATTATGGGAGGGCTCAAAAAAGTTTACGACCTCGTGTCTGTTGCCGCTGATGCTATTTCATACACTCGTCTGGTTGCTACAGGTCTGACAAGTGCTATTATAGCTATTGTTGTAAATATGCTTGCTGCTGGTATGATAGAAGGTGGTGGGTTTGGTATAATTGGAGGGATCTTAACTCTATTAATTGGACATACTTTCAATCTAGTAGTTGCAGCGTTTGGTGCTTATATTAATCCTCTTCGTTTGCACTATGTAGAATTTATGCCAAAGTTCTTCAAAGGTCGTGGACGAAAGCTTGAACCACAAATTGGAGAGCCTAAGTATTTGATATTGAATGGGTAGCCCTTGACATTTTTCATTTTTTAACTTTATTTTTTAACTATAAAACTATTATATTATTATGACTATCGATTTAGGAATTGCATACGCGTTAATTGGTGTTGGTATCAGTGTAGGACTTGGAGCGGGTGGATCCGCAAAAGGTGTGGGAGCTGTTGCTAGTGCTGGTGCTGGACTACTTTCCAAAGAACCAAAGAAATTTGGACAAGCTCTTGTGTTGGCAGCCTTGCCTTCTACTCAGGCTCTGTACGGAATGTTGTTTGGTTTTATCATCTTGATAAACATTGGATTGCTTTCTGGTGAACCTTTGGCTATCTCAGAAGCTCAAGGACTTGCTCTTATGGCATCTGCTCTACCAGTTGGACTTGCTTGTTTTTGGTCAGGAGAATGGCAAGGAAAGGCTGCAGCAGCAGGTATGAAAATCTTGGCAGAGAAACCAGAAAATCTTTCACAAGCTATTGTATTGGCAGCCTTGATTGAGACAATGGCCATTTTTGGACTTGTAGTATCACTGTTGATTACTTTTGTTGGTATCGATCTATCAGGAGTAGCAAAAGCTACAGAGTTAGTTGCAACATTATTCTAACTTCTAATATAAACACAAAATTATGAGCCTTCCCAATATTGAAAATCTACGAAATGTTACCAAATTTCTTAATGAGCTAGAATCATACAAAGTTCGCTTGGAGCAGTTGACCAAAAAGTTGGAGTCAACAAAGATGGATTATGCTAACAAAGAAAAAGCAGAGTATAAACGTGTTTTGGATGTAGAGAAAACAAAGATAAATCTAAAACAGATTGATGCAGAAATTATCGAAATCCGTGAAAAAGAATTAGAAATCCGTGAAAATCTTTATGAAGAAGTTTCATCAAAAGTTGATAACTTTGTAGATGGTGATAAATTTTCTGAATTTTTTGGAGATCTTTTAGAGGAAATAAAAAAACAAGGAGATGCAGAAATTTGTGCTGGTGATGATGTTTCCAATTTGCTTCCAGACGGAGTAAAATCCAAAAAAGCTGAAGACGGAGTTATCAAAATTACAGTTGGAGTAAAAACTTATATCGTTTCTCCAGAGGTTGTAAAAAAACAGTTATACACCAATCTTCTTTATAAAATTTTACCTACAGAATAATTATGTTGTCAGGTCAGCTGTATTACTATAACGCAAAGGTCAAGGAGTTTGGTACTCATCTTGCGTCTGGTAATGTGTCTAGGCTAGATATTCTTAGTGTTCCAAAACTGGAGAACAAAGATTATGAAGGAGTCAAACCTACTGAGATTGCAAGGACTGTGCGAGATATTTTTGCATCTAATTACAAAGAGATTCTTATAGATAATGAGCTAAAGTTTGCAGTTTCTTTTTGGGAATCTTTGACCAGTCCCCTCAAAAAAATTTCATCCAAAACAGAGCCTCAATCAGATTATCAAAATGATTTGATCCAATGGCTAGAAAACGAAATGCCGTCTGATGGCATCTCCCACTTGCTTAGTTCTGGTGTGTTGGCTACTGATGATGAAGACTACGCTTGTTATTATGGCTTGGCTGTTTTCAATCAGCTTACTCTTAGCCAAATTGATATTTCAGATTTAGACTTTTTGTCATCTCCTTCTATTGCCTCAGGCCCATCCAATCTTTCTTCCGAACCTCAGATGTTGGTTTTTTGTTCTAGCTATATTGCACCTCTTTTTGCTAACTTAAATGCAGAGATACTGCCTGTTTCTTCTAATGCGGAGATTAATCTTGCAAAAGCAAAAGAAGTTATGCAAGACAATCAAGAAATAAAGTTAGTTTTGTTGATTGGTCAGCACGATTTTGAAAGTATGGATCTTCTTAACAAAAAATTGCCAAAAGATATAATTGTATCATCTCTAGACCTAGAGGCTGGTGCAGATAGTTCTTCTTCAGATGCAACATATTTTGACAAATTGGTCAGGGATACATTGGGTGTAAAGTTGGTTTAAGTGAGATACTATTTAAAGGTAAGTCTGTTGATATATCTTGATTATCAAATATAGTAATAAACTCAAAAATATGAAAAATCTAAAAAATTATTTAAGTGGG
>JAOZKL010000013.1:0-17592 GCA_029935375.1 Patescibacteria group bacterium
GCAAAGCTAAAAACTGAATTTTACAAAAAACGAGCTGAAGCTGTGAGATACAAATATTATATCAAAAAAGCTGAGAAATATAAATTGGACTTTAGTAACAATCCAAAGGATGGTGTTCAGTATTATCTCAAAGCTGTTCCATTTGCTGCTATGTTTGCAGTTTTACCAAAATTTAACGAGTATATACAGAAAACAATGCCAGAGATAAAACAAGTTAATACAAACTCTACTTTGTTGGCTAGTTATACTTCAGCAAGTTTTTATACACCTCCATCATCTAGTGGTTCTAGTGGTTTTTCTAGTAGTGGAGGAGGTTTTTCTGGAGGAGGTGGGAGCTGGTAATTGGTATCAACATTTAAAACAGAAAATAATTTCCCTTGACAAAATGGGGGGGGTATGATTGATTTTATTTTGTAAACCAAATAAAGTATATTATGTCAATCAAAATTATAGGACTTACAAACGAGTTCAGTTCTAATTCATCATCAAGTAGTAATTCGGTTACAGTAACTAGTGTCACAGTACCATCTGGCACATCAGCACTCAAAAACGACTTTATTGTGTTTCATACTCACAATTTAAGCGCTACAACCCAAGTTGAGAGGGTGGTTGGAAGTGTTGATATACACAAGAGTTTTACACTTCATCAAGATAAATATAATTTTGATGGGGGCTCTTATAGTGGCAGTACTAATAACTGGGAGTCTAATTCTAGAATAGCATCTCCTATAAATGTAAAAATATCACCAGGTAAAATTATCAAGGAAATTGTTGTTATGGATTTAAGAACACCCTTAGATCCACTAACTCAGTCTCTTCAATTTGAGATTATTCAGTCTGATGGTTCGATTGTATTATTGGGAGAGTATAGTGGAGATAAAGAAAGTTTTGTTATTGGTGGTTTGAATTATACAATACAAGATGGCGACACCTTTGCAGTGAAAAATAATGGAGCAGATATAGTATCAACTGGGTACGGTCCTAATAATAACAATTTCTACATTTACTTTGAATAACTTCTACTCTTCAATCAACTCAGCTTTTGGGAATAGTATTTCTGCTTTTGTGATAATATCTTGACTTGCACTTTGGTAGATTTTGTCTCCTGCAGTTGGTATAAATATACTTATATGCTGTCCTATTTCTTTCAATAGTGCAATAAGATTGGTTAGTATTTGCTTTGCTTCATCTGTTTTGCCATCTTTGATAAGTTTCCAAGGTTTTGTTTGTTCCAATATCTCATTTCCTTTTCTACCAGCTTTTAAGATTTCCTCTAATGCATTTCTGGTATCAAGATTTTCCAAGTAATGATAAACCTGAGAGAAGTCAAATAATTCTTCAGCATCTTCAATCTCTACCAATCCGCTAAAATTTTTGTCAATCAAAGTTGTAACTCTCATCAATAGGTTGCCTATATTGTTACTGAGGTGTGAGTTATAGGCTTCTAACATTGTATTCCAGTCAAATTTTGTATCACCATCAATATTAATTTCATGAAGTATCAAAAACCTTGCACCGTCTATTCCAACTTTTTCAACTAATTCTTGTGGTACAACTCCATTGCCAAGTGATTTGCTAAATTTTTTACCTTCAGAGTCATTTATCATACCGTGTGCTAACCCTCTTTTTGGCAACTCTAGCTCTAGTGCGCTAAGCATTGCTGGCCAAATTACAAAATGGAATTTACTAATCTCTTTGGACGCATACAGTAAGTCGATTGGCATGTGCTCTACAATATCTTCCCACATTGCTATTTCAGCTTCTTTTTGTAGATGTGGGTATTTCTCCCAAGCATCTATTTCTTCATCTCCAACTGCTCCTGTCAAATAGTTTATAAGAGCTTCAAACCATACGTACATTACTTGACTATCATCTCCTGGAACATCGATTCCCCATGGCATTCGCTTCTTATCACGAGAGATTGAAATGTCTTGCAGTCCATCTTTTACAAAATTAGTTTGTTCTTTAACTATAGACTTGGGTTTTATATCTGCAGTTTTTAGGAAGTTTAATACAACATCTTCAAAAGCTGAGAGTTTGAAAAAATAGTTTTCTTCATCCAGTTCAACTGGCTTACTAAGATGGGTAGGGCAGTTTCCATTCTCATCTAGCTGACTAGGAGCATAAAAATCTTCACAACCTTTGCAATACAATCCTTTGTATTTCTTTTTATATATATAACCTTTTTTCTCCAGTTTTGCCCAAATTAATTGAGTTACAACTTTATGTTTTTTACTTGTAGTTGGTATCCATGTGTCATAATTAACATTGAACTGATCCCACAATTTTATAAACTTCTCCCCTTCTTTGTCTACAAACTCTTGAGGTTTTATATTCTGCTCAATGGCCTTTTCATATATTTTCAATCCATGCTGATCCAGTCCCATAGATAGTTTTACATGTCCATCATATCTTCTCCTATAATATCTTGCAATAGTGTCATTAAAAACCCCCTCTAGTAAATGCCCTAGATGTGGTTCCGAATTAGTATATGGGATTGGGGTTGTTATATAATACATATTATTTGGGTCTTGTTTTTATTTATTGTTTTGGCATTATTTCTTTTACAATTTCTTCGAATTCTTCTAGTTCCAAAATTTCTTTGTCTAGTAGTTCTGTTACAATTTTGTCTAGATATTCTTTATGTTTTTTTATTATTTTTTCTGCAATTTTATATCCAATTTCTAATATTTGATTCACTTCAGAGTCTATAGCTTTGATTGTTTCTTCAGAGTACGGTATGTTTTTCTCTATTTCCAATCCTATTTGAAATGTTTTATTTTCACCAAATGTAACCGGTCCAAGATCACTCATTCCATATCGCATCACCATCTCTTTTGCCATCTCAGTTGCTCTTTTTAGATCGCTTGATGGGCCGGTACTAACTTCTCCAAATATCAATTTTTCTACAATATATCCACCATATAAAACAGCTATTTCTGCCAGCATCTTACCTTTTCTCATATAAGAAGTGTCTCCTCCTTCATCACTAGTAAATGTGTATCCACCTGCGTTTGACCTAGGGATTATGCTAATCTTTTGCACCTTTCTTGCTTCTGGTAATACAGCTCCAACTAGTGCATGTCCAGCTTCGTGATATGCTGTTAACTTCCTGTCTTCTTCTGTTACAATTTTACTTTTTAGAGATGGTCCCATAAGAACTTTTTCGATAGATTCTCTTAGTATATTATTTGTGATAACTTTTTCATTTTCACGCACAGCTAATATAGCAGCTTCGTTTAATACATTCATCAGATCCGCACCAGAAAATCCTGGAGTTCGTTTTGCGATTATTCCTAAATTTATATTCTTTGCAAGTTTTTTACCTTTTGTGTGGACTTTTAAGATTTGTTCTCTTTCTTTTCTATCTGGAGCTGTAACTCTAACTTTTCTGTCAAAACGCCCTGGTCTTAGCAACGCTTTATCCAACACATCTTCTCTGTTAGTTGCTGCTATTACAATTACAGATTCATTTGGTTCAAAACCATCCATTTCTACAAGTATTTGATTAAGAGTTTGTTCTCTTTCGTCATTTCCTGTTCCCATTCCAGATCCACGACTTCGTCCTACAGCATCTATTTCGTCTATAAAGATTACACATGGTGCTTTTTTCTTTGCTTGCTTGAAGAGGTCTCTAACACGACCAGCTCCAACTCCAACAAACATTTCTACAAATTCTGATCCAGAAACATATAGGAAAGGAGCTTTTGCTTCTCCAGCAACTGCCTTTGCCATTAGTGTTTTCCCATTACCTGGGGATCCTACTAGTAAAATTCCTTTTGGAGTCTTTGCACCCATTTTTTTATATGCTTCAGGACGCTTTAAAAAATCAATAACTTCAAACAGCTCTTGCTTGGCTTCTTCATTCCCTGCTACATCATCGAAAGTTATTTTATCCTTTGAATTGTCTTCAAAAAGTTTTGCTCTTGAATTGCCAAAAGACATTGACTTGGAGTTTACTTTCCCTAATTTTTTTAATAAAAATACAGCAATCGCAACAAATATAGCAATTTGTATAAATATCTGAATACTACTACTTTCTGACATCTTTGCCCAAAAAGTTTTTTCAGTTTGATCATAAATTACTTGGCTGTCACCATTTCCCCAGTTGATTTTATCATTCTCTCCCAGCATGCTATCTAGTTTTTCTGATACTGACCCTTGCCCTGTAATATTTGGATATATTATAGTTTCAATTTTATCTCTATTTTTTTTGTCATTTTGATATACATCAACGGATAATTCTGATCCATCAGCAGAAAGAACTACCTTGCTAACTTGCTCATTTTTGAGATGAGACACTAGTTCAGATATGCTATGAGTATCTTTTGAAGTTGTATTTTGTTCAGAGAAGAATGACCCTGCAAATATAAATCCAAATAACAATACTAATATTGAAATGTTTATAAATATACTCTTTTTCTTCTTCTTTTGTAATTTTTTATCAACCTTCTTACTATCTTGTTGAGTCTTTTCTTCCTTTTTCTTATTCATAATTTTACTGGAGTTTTACTACTAATATATACACCCTTATTTTGTGTTTTGTCAACCTTCAAAACCTTGACAATTTCTTATTTTTGGTTATTACTTATCATGTATTCGGAGATCGTCTAATGGTAGGACTACAGTTTCTGGTACTGTCAATCGGGGTTCGATCCCCTGTCTCCGAACCAATTTTATTGATTATAGCCAGCTTTGCTGGTTTTTTTTTGATATATGATATTAATTTAATACTTTTTTTTTATGAAAATAGAATATACAATAGATAATGCATTAGATTCCAAAACTGGTTTTATAGACAAGGAGGATAGTAATAATAGAATAATTCTGATTGACAAGCCTCTAGATTGGACTTCGTTTAACGTTGTTGCCAAGGTACGTGGTATTACAAAAATAAAAAAAGTTGGACATGCGGGAACCCTTGATCCTCTTGCAACAGGGCTGTTGATGATAGCTACAGGCAAAATGACAAAGAAGATAGAAAAAATTCAAGGTCAACAAAAAGAATATGTAATGAAGTTTTGCCTTGGGTGTTCTACGGATAGTCTAGATACAGAGTTTGTTCCTACAGAATTCAAAGATATAGGCGGTATTAATTGTGAAAAGATATCATCTTTAATTGAGGAAAATTTTATTGGAGAAATATCACAAGTTCCGCCCAAGTTTTCAGCATTGAAAGTAAAAGGCAAAAGAGCTTATAAATTAGCTAGGGAAGGGAAGGATGTAAAGCTAGAACCACGAAAAGTAACTATAAAAGAATTTGAACTATTGAGTTGTCAAAGAGTTGGTTTTGATAAAGTTAAAGAGGCTCATCTCCAGAATAATCCTAAGTGCGATTTACTAAATGTTTATTCTGACAAAGATTTTATAATTGGAGAGGCTAGGGTGGTTTGTAGTAAAGGTACGTATATTCGGACTCTTGCAGACGATCTTGGAAAATCATTCAATTCTTTGGGCTATTTGCTTTCACTCAGAAGGACAAAAATTGGAGAATACTGTATTGGTGATGCTGAGCAGGTTTTGGATATTCAACCTTGACAAAAATTGCGTTTATATATAGATTGTTATTGTGCTGAATAGTGTATTTAGCAGTAAAATAGGATATGGCAAATAGGTTGCCCATAGTGGATAGTGATGATGGGCTTTGGGGTCAGATCCTAAATGATTGGCTCAAACAGATAGCTTTTGATGACAAAGGCGGGTTAAATCATGCTGTGAGTAATCCCGTATTATCGTCAGATCAAGAGGGTTATACTTATATAAATACACTTGATAATGAAATAAAAAGATTAAATTCAGACGGAGCTAGTTGGACAACTCTCTTGAAAGGCATTGCGCCTGGTACGGCAACTGGACAAATGTTGTGGTGGGACAATACAACTAACAGGTGGCAGAATACAGAAACTAGCGAACTTGTTTGGGATGATACAAACAAAAGGTATGGCGTAGGAGTATCTACTCCATCAGTTCGTCTTGATGTTGTAGGAGATGCTCATTTATTGCCAGCTCCAAACACTGAACTTGCAGATGCTAGTTTTGGTGATTCTCAATGGTCTCTTCATTTAGATGAAGTTAAGGATAAATTTATTTTGAAAGCCAGGAAATCAACTTCTACGTTTTTTACTAGAACATTGGGAGTTGATCTATCTCCAATTGCAAACGGCACTACAGTAGAAGAGGTTGATATAACTCTTATAAATTCTGCTGGACAAATATATTGTGAAATTTGTCAGGCTGGAGGGGGAGATTTAACTGTTCAGGATAATGAGAAACACTGGACTTTGAATTGTACTACATCCAGTGGAACTGGAGGAAAGGCTAGGAGCAATGCATTAACAGCAGGAACAGCTACAAGCCCTAGGGTTAATTATATTTATCTTAAAGTTGTCGCTGGGGTTGTTACTTTTCAATCATCTATAACTAAACCACTTGGGGCTTTTTCGTGGATAGCTAAAACTGTCGTGCCAGATGCGGTTACTTTCACTACAACAGGCGCATATACATTGGAAGATTGGACAGATCCTCTTTCGTTACAAAATACACAAGGAGCTCTTAGTCTTGAGAGAGAAAAGATAAGGCAGCTTGGTGCCACATATTCTACAGGGGTTAATCAGTCTTTGACTGTAACTACAAACGCAGGAGTTCCAGATAATCTCGTATTTAATACAACATCTGGTGAAGTTTATCAATTTTTATCAAAAACATTTCCAGCTTTTGCTGGTTCCCCAACTCTTTATGTTGTAAATGATCCAATAGCTGAATATTCTACTATCACTGATTTGAACCAGATAACTGTAGATTCACAAAATGTATCATTATCAAACAGAGATTACAATCTTGTTGTTTGGGGGGCCATAAATAATAAAACATCTGAATGCAAGTTATTTGTAAATTTACCTAACGATTCATATAATAACACAACACAGTGTCTCCAAGATGTGGAAAATACTATAAACAGTAGTATACCAGCTCAATTTAAGGGGGTTGGCTTCTTAATTGCTAGATTGGCAATATCTCATTCAACCGTGTCTGGAGGTACATATAATTTATTGACAGGTAGTAGGGTTAATCTTGGTATAGAAGATTTGCGCGGTGTGCAACCATCTACAAGTGGTGGTGGTAGCGGAGGGGGTGGTGGAGCTCCAGTTCGTGCGATTTATCATGTTAGTTCAAATACAGTTGTAACAGATACTAATGGGATATATCTTGTTGCTACAAGTGGGTCAGATATTACAATTACAATGCCAGACAGCACCCTTTCAAATGATGGTTCTAACATAGATATTGTAAAAGAATCTGGTGCTGAAAATGTAATTGTGACTACATTAGGCGGTACACAAAATATTGGATCATCAACAACACAAACAATAGCCCAGTCATCCAAAGGCATTAGCGTGCTTTCAGATTACAATGGTGGAGCTTCGTCAAATTATGAAATTCTCTCAGACAGTCGATTTTTGGAGGGTGATGTTGAAGGGGCTTTGCAGTATTGGGATGATACAACCAAAGCTTGGAAAACAACGCAAAATCAACTTCGTTATTTGAATAACCATCTCACAGTTGGAGATGGGACAGTAACAGATCAAACCCTTGTAGAGATTGATACTGGATTGGCTGCTAACAATGCACAAGATTATTTTGCATCTAGCTATTTCGGTTCTTATCGTGGTAAATTATGGCAATCCAAAAATCCGGGCGACGACGCTGCAATGATTTTGGAATCCAACACTGGAAAGGCTGAGTTTATGGCGGTGTCTCAGGGCGCAACTGCTTCTGGCTCTCACAATGATTTGATAGCTCTTAATTTGGCAAGTTATGAAGGATCTGCTGATATCTATGATTCTGCTTTTGCAGATTGGGTAAATTTTCGTAATATAGAAATGTCTCGTTATTATAATGGGATTGACTTGACATGGAGATTAAGGCTTTGGGATGGTGCGATTTGGTCTTCTTCAATGGAATATGATGAAACCGGTCTTTTTAAGGTTCCTCAAATTCAAATAAATTCAACAGCAGTTATTGATTCTATTTTAGATGAAGACGATCTTGGCTCTGATTCTGGTACAGCCTTGGCAACTCAACAAAGTATAAAGGCTTATGTAGATTCTAGAGAGCTTATTCCAGAGACTAGAATGTTTGATGTTTATGATTCTGTTGGAGGTCAAGCATTTATAGATACTCCAATCACGGTGGCAGTTGATACAGTTAGGAAAAGTGAAAACTTAGGCGCTGGATATGCACTTTCTAGTGGAGAAGTAACAATAGATGAAACTGATACTTTTGTTGTAATTTTTAGAGTATCTGCTGATATTAGCACTGGCACTGGTAGAACAGCCAGTAGAGCATATCTAGAGAGGTTTAGTGGAGGTTCTTGGTCAGAGGTTGTAGGTTTTGTTGGTCATATGTACAACAGGACAGCTGGCTATGGAGACAATAGCTGTACAGTTCAGGGTATATTGGATGTTATGGCTGGTGAGAGGTTTAGAATCCGTGCCGTTAGGACAATAGGCTCTTCAACATTAGAGACATTGCCAGATAGTTCCGGACTAACAATGTTTACAGTTAAGACCGCTGGTGGTAGCGGTACTCGTCCATATATTTCAACGATATCGAATTTTCTTTTGTTACAGTCAATAACTACAGATATTACAGTAGATGGTAATTTTTTTGATCCAGATATGATTGTCTATTTTGGTCCTGAAGTAACATTTAATAATTTTGTATCCGTATCTCCTACGCAGTTCGTTGCTAGTGTTACAACCTCTTCTAATAATCAAACTCCTTTTACTATGTCAGTAAAAAGAGGGTCACTAGAGCATTATGGTCAAGACCCCACTGTCGAGGTTACAGATGTATTGAAAGGTACTGGTGTAGCTGGTGCATTTACTACTGATTTTGACGGCGGTGGAACCGGAGCTGTTTTGTGGGGCGCTAGCTGGGATCTTGCAATATTTGGAACAATTGATAGTATCGATGGTTACTTTATGTCATCAGTTGCTGGAACTACATCTGCAGGAACCGGTCCTGATGCAAACACTATGTTTGGCGTGGGTACTAATAGTTATATGTACACTGAAAACTCAGGCTCTAATAGTGGCGCTGGTCAGTATGGTACAGCGACCACAACTAACTTTGCAGAGATTACACAAATTGATTTTAGTTATCATATGGCTGGTGCAAATCATGTTAAATTTTCAGTGCTCACGCAAAACGGAGATGATAGTTGGACTGAAAGATGGTCTGTAACAGGTGCACAGCACGTAAACCAGACGGATGCAGCTACTCCCGTCACGATTGATGCCTCAGCGTGGAATGCAAAGGCTGTTAGATTCGTTTTTGGTGAAGGTGCGAATCAATGGAGTTCAGATGTTGCTATTGATAATGTAGTTATAACCAGTGTTTAGATTGTTGCGATTTCCAGCACTTGTTGAGAGTCTATCGTTATGGAGTGGCCGCTTTTGTACCAGAGTTTTATAGTTATCCTTGTACCTGATTTGTTGATTTGTTGATTTATTACTTTTTCACACTCAATTACTCTCTCTTCTATCTTAGTCTGCATTTTCTGATTCTTTCTTTTCCTGATTTCTTTCTGAATCTTACTAATGCCTCCATTGCAGTATTTATCTAAAAATTTTGGATCTGCGATTTTATCTAAAAGTGAGTATATCATTATAATCTCTCCATTGTGATTTTCCGCTACTTTTTCAATTTTTTCATTAAATAGATTTGGTAGATTAAAAAAACTTAGTGAAATTAACCTTGTAAAATTTGCTGGTATATTAAATCCTTTATTTTTGGATATTTTATTTTGAACGTTCTTTAGCATTTTTTCACTTTTTCTCAAGTTTTTGTTTTGATACTGTGTTGGAGCTATGTTTTTTGGTTTGTCATAGTATATCCAGTCATCTTTTTCTGTTCTAAATCTTTCACTTTTAAAATAGATTTGCTTGGCTTTTTTTCTTTCGTCTTTTTTCTCTTCTTTCGTTCCGAAGAAATTTTTTCTTAACAACAGTCCGCCAAAATTTAATAATAGTTTTATATGTCTTTTTTTTGATTCGTATCGTTCCAATCCAGGGGCAATTGCTATAGTATATTTTACTTTAAAAATTTTGGATATTGCCATCGCTATAACCGCCCCTCTAGATGTTCCAAAGTTGAATTTTATATTGTTAATTTTATATTCTTTTGTTATATAGTCTATTATTATGCTATATATCTTTGCAAACTCATCGTTCGTTTTTGGTCTGTAACTATAACTGTTATATATGCTGTTGTAGCCAGGAAATGATATTATAGTCTTACTCGTTTTGTGTCTATCTAAGTAATCGATAAATTGCCTATCTTTATCAAATCGGTGTTTGTCAGAATATCCTTGAAATAACAAACTTGCATCTTCTTCTTTTATATTCTCTATTCCATCTATATTATATACAAAAACGTTTGTTCTAAAATGCTTGCCACATTCAAACTTTAGATCTAGATTAATTATACTACCGACTTCTTTTAAATAATCTTTATATCTTTTATATATTTTTTCTTCATGTTCGCCTGCAAAATGTCTAATTTTATTTTTACTTACAAAGGAATATAGTTTTGTCTTATTCACATCTTCAATGCTCAATTTTATTTTTGACTCTTTTGGTTTGCTCATATTTTTTATTTTACTTGTAATAAATCACCCTTGTCTTTTGCAATATGCAATTTAGCTGCAAATTTTTCATCGTTCTCTATATGAGGAATAAAACCAAGTTCTTTTAGAAGTCTTGATTCGAACAATTTAGTATCTATTTTACTTATTTTTTTGACTTGAAGTGTTTTTATAATAAAATTCATTATATTTACACCTTGATCTTCTTTTATATATTTGTATATAAGATTGATTATTTTAGAGTGTGTAGTATAATCTTTATAATCTTTCAACTCTGCAATTTTTTCGTATTTATGAATCCCTCTTACTATCCAATTTTTTCTAGTTTTTATTAGCTCAATATCCAATAAATAGTTTGGTTGTATGAAATGTCCTAATTTATAATTATTTATAATCGTTGGTAGTTTAGCTGACAATAGAGTGTCGTTTGTCAAAAAAGATACATAACTAACTTTCATCAGTTTGTCAGAAAATATTTTTAAAGGGATTCCTTGTATATTTTGTTTTTCCATTTATATTAGTTTTTGTTTTTCCTCCTCATTTTCAATCTGTTTTGTGTCTAGCTTTAGTACTTGCATTTGTACATTATCGAGACTCCTGTCGGCTTTATCATAGTTCTGTTGTGCTTCATGAATCTTTTTTCCTAGTTTACGGAACTCATCTTGGAATGACATCATATTTTTTCCAATTTTTTTGAGCCCATCAATAATTTTTTGAGCATTTTTATTGACGTGTACTTTGTGTTGATAATCTTTTATCATCATTATCAGTGGGTATATTGTAGTAGGGGAGCATGGCGTCACTTCTAGCTCAATTAGTTTTTGTATAAGATCTTCATTGTTAACCACATCTACATACATTCCATCACTTGGAAAGTATATCATTAGATTGTCAGCTACCCCTGATTTTCCATATTTTTTGCTAATACTTTGTGCCATGTTCTTAACTTGAGATAAAAACTCCTTATACTTTTTTGCTTTTTCTATTCCAGTTGTATCTAAGTAGTCTCTATATTTTGTTAGCGGGAACTTACTATCTATTCCGAGCTTTCTTTCTCCAAATGTTACAACAAAATCGATCTTATCATTGCTGCCAGGTGCGCTTACTTGCTTTTGCCAGCTGTTTGCCATTAGGTTTTCAGATAAGAATGATTCCAAAAACTTTTCACCAAAATCACCAAAGCCTTTGGAGCTAGTTCTTTCAAATATATTATTTAACTTATCTACAGATTTGGTAGATTCTATCATTTTTTCTGCAGCACCTTGCATTTGAACTAGATTTTTTTGTACAACCTGAAACGACTCCAAATTTTTCTTGAGATTTTCATCTAATCTTGTCTCAACCCCTTGCTGTATTTGTGTCAATTTTTCTTCATTGTGTTTTGATAATACTTCAAAATTCTTACTATTTGAGTTTTGTAAAGTTTGCAAATCGTCGCTTAGTTTTTTGTTTAAAGATTCTTGCATCTTTTGTAGAGTTTCGCTATTATGTTGTTGTAATTTGGAGTAATGCTCTATCTGATTTTTTGACTGTTCTATAAAACCCTCTTTTATTTTTGCAGTAGATTGGTCCATTGTTTTGTTTATATCTATTTGCAGTAGTCCAAATCTTTTCTCTAATTTTAATACCTCTTCATTTAGTATCTGACCTTGCTCTTTATTTACACTCTGCATACTATCATTTGATTTTGATAAATCTTCAAGCTTCTCTTTAACTATTTCAAGTATTACATCATTGCTAGTATTTGCTGTTGACGATTTTGATAAATTCTGTAATTTTGTGAATAGCATCACAATCACAATTAATATTGTACCAAGTAAAAGATAATTTATTATGTCCATAATTTTCTATTTAGATAAGACTCTTAAGATATATCAAGTTTCAGATTCTGTCAAACTGATAAAGACTGTTGTGTCTGATAAAGGCTATTTGGATTTATATAACAAGTTTGAATTTGTTTATTCTGATCTACTTGCTGACGGACTAATTTTAAACACAAGTGAGATACATTTTTGGCTCAGTCCAAGGGCCAGCTTTACAGATACTAGGGTGGTATATATATGGTTAAGATCTAGGTTGATTTTTACTAAAGGTCTTTACTATATAATGAAACTAGAAGAGCATTCTGGAGTAGGGGATGTTACAAAAAATAATATTATAGGATTATTAGCGGCTTCTAAATCACTCGATAACAAGGATCTTGTATATAGTAAGGAGCCAAATATTGGTAAGAAATAGATAATTTTTATTCTTCAAACGGGTGTGGACAAGATTTCCATATGCCTATATTTTTGTCTTGAGCTTCTTTTTGCCATTGGCGGAATTCATCTTCAAATGTATCATTTGGTTTAATAATATATGCACGTGCATATCCCATTTGTACAAGTTTTGCATTAATACTTTGGCCTATATCGTTTGTATCCGCTCCTTGTAGGAATATGAAACGAAGATCTCTGCCGTATCTGTCTGTTTCTACTTCGTCTGAAGTCATTATAATATTTTTACCTTCAACCAAGGCTTTGTTCATTTCACTTGCTTCTTTACTAAAACATTGCACAGGAGTATTTGGTTTGACAGACTCTGCGGTGTCTATATTTAGGTATCTAACACGACGCCCATCTTCTAATTTGATTGTATCTCCATCTATAACATCTGTAACATTGTAAACTCCAGTGTTGTTTACTTCTTCTGTTATGTTTATTCCCAATACTTCTGCCAGTTTTTTTTGTGCAGCATCCTGACCAAAGAATACAAAAATTAATAATATTACTAGTGTAGTGCTAATAAGTTTTGTTTGGGTTTTGTTTAATTTCATGAAAAAAACAATGAAGCAATTACCAATCTATGTCAAGTTGACAAAAAAACATAAAATATTATTTATATAAAACATGTCTAATATTGTAAAATTGAATATAAAACACCAAGATACATATTCTCGTGGTGAGTTATTGTTGAGGAGTTTTTTTTGGTGCTTTTTATATAGGTATACCACATGGTGTAGCTTTGTTTTTCTTCGGAATCTGGGGTGTGATCTTAAGGATCTTAACCTTTTGGACGATTCTTTTTACTGGGAAATATCCAAAAACTTGGTTTAATTATCAGCTTGGTTTGATGCGGTGGAATATGAGAGTGTCTGCTAGTTATTATAATCTAGTTGATGGTTATCCTGCTTTTGGTATTGATGTTAAAGATGATAATATTGAGCTGGACGTTAAATATCCAGAAAAACTTAGCAATGGAATGGTATTGGTTAAGGCTTTGTTTGGAGGTTTGATGGTATTTCCACATATTTTTATACTTTTATTCCAAATAATTGGTGTTTTATTCGTAAACATTATTGCATGGTTTGCAGTTCTGTTTACTGGGAAATATCCAAAAAATATGCATGCGTTTGTGGTTAGGGTGTTCAAGTTTTCTACAAGAATTAGTGTGTATCTTAACTATATGACAGATGAGTATCCCCCTTTGAGCGTTGAGAAATAGTATACATATAATTGTAGTTATTATTTATGGCTGCCTCTATGGCAGTCTTTTTTTTATACTTGACAAAATCAGGTTTTTATTTTTTACTAATGGAAACAGTTCGTTACGAAATGTTACGCATGTAATCAAGTTGTTATGCTCAAAACAAAGAATACATCTTCTAGAACCTTTATGAATACACGATCTAATCGTTCATATTCTAATCTTTATCGTTCTTCATTTGCAACAAATAGTAACAAATTTACGAAATATAATCAGCCAGCGTGGAAAAAATCTGTCGTGAGCTGGGTTGATCAAAATAATACATTTTCGTTTCAAATCCTTGGTATATTAATCTTAACTTTTGGTTTATTCCTTTCATTTGGAGTTATCACAGATTCTGGTTCTGTATCTGCTATGGATGATGATATTTATGTTTCAAGTAGTTTTAGAAACGCTATTAATAACCCTGAGTCCACTGGTCAAATATCTCTTCAAGAGGTGTTTGTTTTTGATGAATCTGCAGAGGAGGTTATAACCGTGCCAATAGAGGATACTGTTGATTTTTATAAAGTTGCTACGGGAGAAAGTCTGTACTATATTTGTCAAAAATTATCTGTAAATTGTGAGATGGTTAAAGATCTTAATAATTTTGAATCTCCTTATGCTCTTAGCGTTGGACAAAGAATAATGGTGCCAAAAAAATAGATGATGATCTAGAATAGGGACTTGTTCTGATATAATATCAAGCTATTATCTCTTAGGCATATTTGAGAGTTTTCATATATACCAACTTTGCACTCTGCATTTTCTATCCATTTGTTTAGTGAATATTTTATTATAGTATCATTTACACTGCCTTTGTTGTGCCACATAGATAGTGTTTCAGTATTTGTATATATCATTATACGGCTCCAACTGTTTGAGTAACTTAGTATTATATCTTCAAAATTATCTTCTATACTTAGTTTCATTAACATATCACGGTCTTGAAGATCTAGATTGTGTGAGAATATCTGTTTTGCACTATCCATCCAGTACAGTGTTTCTCCTTGGCTTGTAACAATAGCAGTGTCTTGGCTAATTATTTGTAAGGTAGTTTTGTTATAATCTGGTACATATATTAACTTGTTTTTTAGTTTAAACATTGTGCCTTGGTGCACTGGTTTGGCTATAAACACCTCTCCATGGTAATCGTTATTCAGTAATATAGGTTCTATTTCTTTGTGCTTGAAATGTTCATAATCGTTGAAATTGATCATGGCCATATCTTCTCCAAGATCGTTCCTATTGAACTTATAAATTTTGTCTGATTTCCATATCCAGACAGAATCTGGAATATTTGTATAGTGCAGTCCGTTTATATTTGAATCTACAAAATTTGCAATTGGCTCTTCAGAGGTTATATCAAAGACCCATAAATTATTATCATTATCTAAAAATATGATATTATTATCAGAGCCCTTTGCTATCGTTCTGATTTCGTTTGTTATCTTTGTCGCTATGTTCATTATTTTCCATCCATCATTTTTGTATAATAACAATCCCTGGTCTTTATTCCAGAATATATTATTATATACAATATCCCACCTGCCGTTGTTTATTATTGTATTGCCACCATCTATAGTAACAATCTCTTTCTCGCCTTCTATACCAGCAAGGCCATATAATTGTATAAAAGTATTTTGTTCTTGATCTTGAACTAAGATATATTTATCTGATAGTATCGTGATTATATTTGCGTCTTCAGATTTTTCTATTGTACGATTTTCTGTTGGAAGTAGAAACAGGTCATCAAATGTAGCGATTCCATTTTTTTTGGCTTCGCTCCATACCGTAAAATTCTCATCCATAAACCTATCCTTCCGCACTTGAAGGTTTATTGTTTTATTGTCCGGAGCAGGAAAATCATCTGGGGTTGTGATAACTTTTTTACCATTATGGTACACATCAGCACCTCTTGGTTTTGTATGAAATTGTATATTTATTGTGTTGTTAAGGGTTTTTTCTTCAAAATCTATATTATAACCTAGTGAGTAGATTGTAATTGCGGAGGAAGCCGCCACAAAAAAAGTAGTGAAGATTATCAGAAAAATTAGTCGATATTTTCTAGGCATGTCTTGTTCATTGTTATCTTATTATTTCAGATTTGTCAATATAATTGTTTTATTTTTATAGTTGACAAGAAACAAAAAAGTTGCACATATAAATATATAATTTATTGAATTTGTTTGTTTATGATAAAAAAAATTTTTACAAAACTTAATAATAGAAAATTTATCTCTATTTCTGTTAGTGTTTTTGTTGGATTAGCTCTTTTAACCTCTCTTTGGTTTTTCAACAACGAAAATTCAAAACACAGACAAGGTGATATTGAGGTTCATGCTAATGAATTGAGCGAATTAGAGAATATCGTAGATTATCAAAAAGTTATAATTGAAGATTATGTTGGAGATAAGATCATTATATTTCACAATGGCATAGGGGAGAAGACAAAACAAGCTAGGGGTTTTGTAAGTACTTTGACATATCCAGTTGAAGAATACACTTATCCAGAAGGGTCTTCTAAAGGTTATTTCCTTGGTCTAAAAGATTTTTATAAAGCAAGTTCTGGAGAGTCTGAAAGTTTTGGATACTTTCCTATTATTTTTATAGGAGAAAATGCATACTCTGGTTTTAATGATGAGATTCAAGAGGCTGCGATTAACTATATTTATTCAGATATCGATGAAGGTATTGCAGTGGTGGAGTAGTCTCTGTTTTGTAGTTAGCTAAAGTTGAGCTCTTGCCAATAATGCTAAATTATGTTATTTATAATATCTGCCTCATTGAGGTAATTTTTATATTCTTATTTTTGATACTTATGTTTATCACTTACATTACAGATTGTACAGACTCTCCAACTAGGTGACGCTTGGCAACAAGGGTAGGTTATCTTTTTGGATTATCTCCGAACATGGTTGAAGTTTCTTCTGATCTCAATTGACTGTGATCTATAGAAGCTGCGTGATGCCTTGTAGATATAATCGATTCTGCAGAGGGCAATTGAAGGTGAGTAATACTTGTAAATGTTGCTCCTCGTAATTGAAAGGCAAAGAAATGGTCAAATTGAACTCCATTTTGATATTTCTATGTTGGTAACATTCTAGTCTGAACTACTATTGATGATTGCACACTATCCCTTGTTAAAAAACTCTGAATTCTTAAGAGGGATCTGAAGGTCTTTGATATTCCAACTGTTATGAATTGGGCTGTAGATAAATCGCTCATTTCTGAAACAAAAGCAGTAGCGGTTGAAAACACTCAGTTTCGTAGTTTTGAGTTTCTTCCTCGTGTTATTAAGCGAGTTTTTGCTAAAAAAGATGTTCCATCAAAAAGCATGAGCCTTGCTGAAATCAAAGACCTTGATTCTGTAGCATGGTTGGTTGATAGCTTTGGTAATGTAAAAACTACTATACTACCTCAAGAAGTATGATTTGAAT
>JAOZKL010000013.1:17602-18596 GCA_029935375.1 Patescibacteria group bacterium
CTAGTAAATCTATGAAAATTGCTAAAACTTGAGAAAATGTGATATTTTACAACAGGTTGAAAGACGTTCCTAATCACAAAACAGGGTTGATAGTATGAAGCTCTTGATACAAAGATAATCGTTTCTTGGAAATAGTTGTTCAGTGAGCCAATGCTAGTAAAAACACTGGGATAAAGGTAGGGGATAAGATTTAATAATTTATTTAATATCGTTTAAGATATTATTTAACAGTTCCGGTACATTTATTTGTGCCGGTTTTTTTATATGCCAAATTTTACCATAGTTATGTTTTTCGATTGATTTTTCTATTTCAGTTTTCTTTTCTTCTGTGGTCAGCATAGACTTGATTCTTTCTTTTCCTTGTTTTGGACTAAACCCTCTTCTCATAAGCTCTTCCATTTGTAGTTCTTGATTATAGTTAGTTAATATAACGTTATTGTTACATATATGTAGCCAGTTTACCTCTGCCAAAATAGCAGCTTCTACTATAATAATACCTTTTTTATTTTTTAGTTCTTTTCTGAGCTCAACTTCTATTGGTTTTTTCATTATTTGGTTCAACTCTTTCATCTTATTTGCATCTCCAAAGACAATTTCTGCCAACTCTGTTCTGTCTTTTAACTTGTTTTTTAGGTTGAATTTTATTATTATATCCTGGCGAGTTTTGGCCCATCGTTTATTTCCAGTGTCTAGTATCCTGTGTCCAAGTTTGTCCATTTCAATATGGTAAAATTGTTTGTCGTTGATGTTTGCCAGTTCAACTAACTTTTTAGCTATATATGTTTTGCCGGTTGCTATTTGTCCAGTTATACCAATAATAATTTGGTTTGAAATCTTTTTCTCTACTTCTGCCTTCACATTATATGGCACTAGATTATGTATAAGGCCGCCTTCTTTTTGTAATAATTTAACCCCTCTAGAGCTTATGTTTATCAATTCTTGATTTGCAGGTAAAAGTATTGTTTCTATGTTGAGATTTTGCAACCCTCCTAGT
>JAOZKL010000106.1 GCA_029935375.1 Patescibacteria group bacterium
AGTGACAAAAAGCGGTCCAGCTCTTGTAACATTCTCTGCCGGTCAAAAAAAGATAGATCAAACTAGATTGCTAACATTTGTAAATAATAAAGCAGAAAAGTTCACAGATCTGAATATGGAGTATGAGCCGGCAAGAATTGGTTATGCAAACGAACTAATAATTGGTCCAGTAACAGATGCTTATGATAATTTGGCAAATGCTTTTGGATATGAAGTGGAGGTCGCAACTATGAATAGTGAAATCGAGACATTGAAAATTCCAGTAAATATTGTTTCAGGTTTTGCAAAAGTAACTATTCCAGCAAACATGTTTGTAGAAGATAAAATAGTAATAGCATTGAAAGATAATAGTGGAGATGTAGTTAAACAAAAAGATGTGTTAATGCAAACTTCTACTGAAAAACTTATAGTTCCTAATTTCCCAATTATCCTAAAAAGTAGTGATAAAATAGAGGTTGGAGTATCTGGTTTGGATATAACAGAAGAGGCTAAATGTAAGTTGGTATATTACAAATCTATGGATAAATTTGTAGAAGAAGAGGTTACAGCTGATCTTAGTATTGGAGGATGTGAAATTCCAATGGAGTTAAATAAATACCGTGATAATAAAACAGCTCTTATGACGATGACTGTTGGTAATACAAAATTTGCTAAAATGATTAAACAAGAAGCTGGAGAGCCAAGTAATATGTTTACAATATCTCCTAGTGTTCGTGTTAACAGTCAGGATGAATTGCAAATAAACTTAATAACATCTCCAATCGCCGATAACCAAGGAATGTTGATTGATAATACAAATCTAAGATTAGAGTACAATGGTAATGTTGAAGAAGTTGTAATAAAAAATGGTGTTGCAGAGTTGGCACTTCCAGCTAATAAAATTCAAAACAAGGATATAAGAAATGTACTTGACCAAAGATTTTTGGAATTAGGTCTAGATGCTCGTGCAAGTGTAACATCTATTAGTAAAACAAATAACTTATCAATTTTCCTAGGAACAAAGAGCATATCTAACGATGAAGTAAACTTTGGAATACAACTAGCTAGTACTAACATAGAATATGGTGGTAATCAGATGTTCAAATTTAGATCTGAAACATGTAACCCAGTAGATATTTACGAAGGAGGTAGTGGTAGTTTAGTTTCTGCGCATTGGCAATCTGGTAGTTGTTACGTGCAGGTTGGTGGAGAGTTAGGAAATCATAATATTGTGTTTAATGATAATGGATTTAATGTAGGAATGTTTCAATATAAGGTTCAGGCTGAAAAACCTAAGGTTGTTTGGTGTGATGAGTCTCCATGTCAGATCCAAGTTATGACATCTACAAAAGATCTGGTTGAAGCTCTTGTATATGATACAAATGGCAATCAGTACCACTTTGAGACAGAATCTTTAAACAATGTTTTGGAGATTGAGCAAAATGGATTAAATTCATTAAAAGATTACTTGGTTGAAATAAGATTCACACAGGATAATGGTGAGAAAGTATCAATCTACAATGAAATCTCAGGCGAGTTATTGTCAAAGTAAGCTATTGGCCTAGATTATAAAATTGACTTCGAAAGAAGTCTTTTTTATTGTATTATAATCTTTTTTTAAGGAAATTTGACAATTGTTATATACATCAAAGAGGTGTATATTGATTATTTTACATATTAGTATGGAGGTTTCAATAAGTCTGAATTGGTTTGTTATACCAGATCTAGTATAAATAAGAGTCCCATGCATAAGTTCAAACACATATGGCACATTGGGTTGATAGAAAATAATAAATAAAT
>JAOZKL010000107.1 GCA_029935375.1 Patescibacteria group bacterium
TATCCCTTTGGAATTGTGCGAGTAGCACAATGTAGCGGATTTGTCATCCCGCACTAGATGCGGGATCCAGAAAAAATGGTTGAGTTGCGATAAACTGTCTTTCTGCTCTGCCCTGTCATGCCCGCGAAGGCGGGTATCCACGCAAAAAAACATTAACTTCTGTAGAGGCGAGCCTGTCTCGCCATTGTTTTTGAAACAATTATTTCCAACCTCATTTATTACGTTCATTTTACCTTGATGCAAAACGAACCAAAAAACCAAGAGAAGATAAAACTCACCTGCGTTCAGACAGTTATCTTCTCAGTACTGCCCAATTTTATACTTACTTTTTCTGATTACAAAATTGTCCCGCCAGCACTTGGCAATTGCAGTTTTTGCTTTTACGAGAATGATATAAGCCGTTGTTTTTGCCCTGTCATGCCCGCGTAGAGGCGAGTCTGGTTCTGCCATTGCTTTTGAAATAAAATAAATCACAACAAACAATTTACTATGTCTTTATACTCAGATTTGACCATTTTTGCAAGTCTTCATTGGGTTGTAGGTATTATGGTAGATATGTGGATGATTTTGTCATTTTTTCAAACAAAAAACATAAACTATTGAGATTTGTAGGGCTTTTGAGGTCTTTCTTAAAAGATAAATTGTCTCTAACATTACACCCAAAAAAATTCTATTTGCAATTGCTTTCAAGTGGGTTTTCATTTATAGGGGCTAAGATCTACCTTGGTTATATATTACCAGGTAGGAGGTTGCTTACAAACTTTTTGAGTTTTGTATATTCGTTTTTATCTGGATTATATTCACATTCCAAAAACACTGTATCAAAGTTTTGTTCGTATCTGGGGTTGATTGGCTTTTTCAAAAGTTATAGTCTGTTGAGGCAGGTGAGAACTCTTTTGCAAGTTTGATTTTTTGCTATTGACAGTTGTGTTTATTTCATTTATTATAATACCATTATGACAAAATCAGTTCCAACAGCAGGGCAAAAACAATGGGGGTCAGTACTAAATGCTCATATAGCACAAATTAGCGATCCCACAACGGGAGGTATTAATACTAATTCTGCCAACCCAACTGGTCTAACAGCGGATGATGAGGGATATACATTTATGGATTCTACGACAGGGCAGTTTAAGAGGTATTCTGGTTCTGGTGATAGTTCAGACGATGCTAATTGGCTTGTTCAATCTACTGGAGGTGATAATCTAATTTATGAGAAATCTACAATTTCAGCAGACGATGCAGACCTTGATGCTGCTTATCAGTCCAAAGGAGCTACTAAGATTGTATTTGACGATGATAGTTTTGTGTTCAACGTAACAACTCAGAATTACAAAGTTAATATTTTGGATGGACTAGTCAATATTCTGGATGAAGACGGTGTAACAATCTTGGCAACTATAACAAGGGACAAAACAACAGGAGCGGAAACAGTTGCGTATTTGTAGTTTTTACGGTATTTGGAAATAGTCTACAAACTTTTATTTTCACTATGCTTGTCATTCCTGTGAAAACAGGAATCCAGGAAAAGTGGTTGGGTTGAAGTGAACTATTTGCTTTGTTTGCTTTTTTTTTGAACAAAACAGACCAACCGGATCCTACACTCTGTTCTGTCATGCCCGCGAAGGCGGGTATCCACGCAAAGTAAAATTAACTTCCGTAGAGGCGAGCCTGTCTCGCCATTGGTTTTGAAACAATTATTTTCTAACCCATTTATTACGTTCATTTTACCTTGGCGCGAACGAGCCAAAAAACCAAGAGAGGATAA
>JAOZKL010000108.1 GCA_029935375.1 Patescibacteria group bacterium
TTATAGTAGTACAGACAGATGGCACAACAGGGTTGATAATGGCACCAGAGGACGAACCAACCACACTACAATGGAAAACAGCAAATACAAATACATCAGGCACATCTTCCACAACAGATGGTGCTGCCAATACTGCAGCAATGGCAAATGCATCACACCCAGCAGCCAATGCAGCGGCAACCAAAGCTTTGCACGGATATACAGACTGGTACTTGCCAGCAAAAGACCAACTCAATACAATATACCAATATGTCAAAGACGACATCGCAGACTATGGTTTTGCCTCTAGCTTCTACTGGTCTAGCACCCAGTACAATACCGACAACTCGTGGTTTCAGAGATTTAGCGGTGGCAACCAGAACGGCACCAATAAGACTAATCAGTATCAGGTTAGGTCTGTCAGAAATTTTTAGGTGCGCAGCACCTACTTAACCCTTTATCCCTTGGAATTGTGCGAGTAGCACAATGGCGTGAAGGGGGTTAGGGGCTGAGCCCCTTGTTTTTATTTTTTCCTGTCACACCCACCCTCTGCCATGCCCGCACTCTTCCCCTGTCATCCCGCACTAGATGCGGGATCCAGAAAAATTGGTTGAGTTGCGATGAACTACCTTTCCGTTCTGTCATGCCCGCGTAGGCGGGTATCCACGCCTTGCAAGTCTAGTTTTGAAGACAAAATAAATTCGGCAAGCAAAACAATGGCGAGACAAGTCACCCTCTACGACCTCCGCAACTGTCCTGTCATGCCCGCGCAGGCGGGTATCCACGCAAAAAAACATTAATTATGAAAAGTTATTATATATACATTTTAGCTAGCGAGAAAAATGGTATTTTGTACATAGGTGTAACGAATAATTTAATCAAAAGAGTTTTTGAACATAAACAAAAGTTAGTAGATGGTTTCTCGAAAAAATATAATATTTCAAAGTTGGTATATTATGAACAGTCTGATAATATAGTATCTGCAATAGCCAGAGAAAAAGTGCTAAAACACTGGAAGAGATCATGGAAAGTTAGGATTATAGAAGAGCAAAATCCTGGATGGAGGGATTTATATTCTGATATTGTTTGATTTTTTACAAATTTACCGAATTTATTTTATCGTCGCAATTAGACTTGCAAGCCGTGGATACCCGCCTTCGCGGGCATGACACTGTGAAAAGTGCGGGATGACAAAAAGAGCGCGAAGTGACAGCATCTTTGGGAATTTCGTAGAGGCGAGCCCGTCTCGCCATGTTCTAGTTTGCCGAACTTATTTCACTGTAAAATATTATTTGGCAAGCCGTGGATACCCGCCTTCGCGGGCATGACAGAACAAACGAGAGCATGACAGAACAAAAAACTACTTCTCATCAACTTTCTCTGGGATTTTGTCGTTTATTATGTTGATCTTTTTTTCCAATATATTCAGTTCGTCTAAAATCTTTCGTTCTTTTGCCAGTATGTTGTGTCTGTTTCGTCTTTCTTGGCTACTCCTTGTTCTGATTATGAATGATGCAAGATAAGCTGTCAGTGTACTGAACAGTATTGTACCAATAATTGTGATGAATCCAGCTACAAGCCTTCCTCCAATTGTAGTGGGGTACAAATCTCCGTAGCCGATTGTTGTTATTGTAACAAACGCCCACCAAAAAGCATCAAAAAAGTTGTTAATATTGGAGTTTACACCTTGCTCAAATGGTAATATAATAAGAGCTGATAATGTAGCAAGTACTACAATTGCAGATATCAGCAGTAATGCA
>JAOZKL010000014.1:0-8742 GCA_029935375.1 Patescibacteria group bacterium
GGAAATGTGATAGAAACCGCCTGTCTACTCACCTTTCATTTTTCACCATTGTGGATATTTGCGATAGCTTCTGATGCAGCAGGTGGAACAAAATCGTTTTTGAGTGAAGTTATAACAGAGTTAAGAAACAATGGAGCCATAAAAAGTGGAAACAAATTTGAATCCATTGAGGAGGTGTTATCTTATCTAGAAAAGAACTCGGCAAATTTGGCAGATGCTACAGACTTGCCACCACTAAACACAAAAGAACTACAAGATAGCTATCGTAAAATAAAAAAAGATATAAAAGACTTGCCAAAAGTAAAGGACCTGAATAACATATATACAGATTTGAAAGAAATTAGCAACGAAAATAATCAATCCATTAGTCAATTATCTATAATCACAGCAGGCAGTCTAATGGTTGCTGGTAAAAATATTGGACAAAAACATATCGTAAATTACTATGCAGACACAGTTAAAAACATCAAAAAAGATGGCCTATCAGAGTTTTTGAACAAGTCATTTAGACCATATTTGCTATCAGCAAAAGAGAGGTTTAATCCAGCAAAAAAAACTTTCACAGAAAAATTACTAGAGAAAATACAAAAGAAGAGAAATAAATAACAATAAAGAGGGTAAAAAAACAAGACAGCACTGCGACTGTCTATATTGTTTTTTACACTTTTAAATAGTGATTAGTCTATAAATGTAAGCGCTGTTCCTGATGATCCAGCTCTTCCTGTTCTACCAATACGGTGAATATAGTTTTCATAATCTGTAGGAGTTTCGTAATTTATTACATGTGTAATACCTTTTACATCCAACCCACGAGCCGCAACATCTGTAGCTATCAAGATATCTATATCTCCTCTATCGAACTTTTTGAGAGCTATCTCTCTTGCCCTCTGAGATTTATCACCATGGATAAGATCTGCACGGAAACCTTCATCTTTTAGATCACCATGAAGTCTATCCACAGATCTTTTTGTTTCAGCAAAAATCAAAACCTTTTCGAATCCGGGAGATTCTATAGTGTTGATAAGTTTATTCAACTTCTTTTCACTACCTTCTACCCTGATAATATCTTGTTCTACGTTTTCACTTGTTTTGCCTCCAGTACCAACCATTATTTTGAACGGATCTTTCAAAACTTCATCAATAATTGGTTGTAGTTTTTTATCTAAAGTTGCAGAAAATAACATTGTCTGATTTATCTCTCCCATTTTTTTGAGTAAAAATCTGATATCATCTACAAATCCCATATCAAGCATCCTGTCAAATTCATCTAGAACCAAAGCTTCCATATTTTCCAATTTCAAAGCTTTTCGCTCTACCATATCAATAAGGCGACCGGGGGTTCCAACGACGATATGATTATGCATTTTCAATCTCTTGATACTCCTGTGAACACTTGTACCACCTGTCAAACAGATTGAGTACAAACGCAACCCTCTTGCTAGTGAGTTGAACTCTTTTTCTACCTGATTAGCAAGTTCCCTAGTTGGGACTACTATAAGAGTTTGGTATTTACCATTTTTTTGCAACATCTGGTTAATGATAGGTATCAAAAATGCTCCAGTCTTGCCTGTTCCTGTATCAGCGATTCCCAAGATGTTTTTACCAGTCAAACTCTGATCCAAAGTTTTATCTTGTATCTCTGTAGGATTAGCAAACCCTTTGTCTTCTAATAATTTGTGCAGTTTTGGGTTAAGATCTATATCAGCATATGTTCTACTAGACTCATACTTAATTTGCTCTACAGGTTTTGCTTTTTTTACAAATAATCTCCAATCTAAACTCTTTTTTTGCCTTCTACTTCTGTTACCACCTCTCTGTTGTCTTCCGGAAAAATGTCCACTCTTGGAACGATTTGACCCGCTTCTATTTCTGTTCCCGCTGGAACTATTACTTTTGTTGTACATATATTATATTTAATTTTGCAGCCACTCCTCTTGGGTAGCTTCTATGGATTAACGAATCCAACCAGAAGAACTATTGTTCTAACCTTTCTACCACCTTACTCTGAACCTGCAAAAACTAAAGATGCTATAAAAGAAATAATTGTATAAACAATTACTATAATTATTCTGTTAAATATAACTTAACACTTTTTTTGTTTTTTGGCAAGGGGTTAAAACTTCTTATCAACGCCTGTTAAAATGGTGTATAATTACAGTACAGCTTTTCTAGCTTGACAAAATGACTGTATTGCAATATTTTTGATTTATCAACGATAAAAAATAATTTAGATATATTATGCCAACAAGCCAATTACCAATAGAGGGGGATCAAGACTGGGCAACACCATTAAACCAGTGGCTAAACCAAAGCAGTCCCGCAAGTCTTGGAGGGATACATAATGGAGATACGGCTAGTCGTCCATCCGGTTTGGTTGCAGATGATGAAGGTAGAATATATATCGATACAGAATCACAGGAATTGATCAAATGGGACGGGACTGCTTGGCAAACACTACTAACTGGCAGTCAAGAACAAAAATTTAGCATAACAGCAAAAACTGCAGATTATACAATTACGCCAGCAGAAGCTGAAACCGGATTGAACGGATTTAGTAACGATGGGGCAAGCAGCACTGTGGTATTCACCCTACCTGATGCAGTAGCTGGGATGAAGGTTGTTGTTATAAATTCCAAAGTAAATCAAATCGTAGAGATTAATTCACAAGCAGCGGATACGATAATCACAGCAGATGTCCCAGATGGTAAAAACTGGGCAAGGGCTTTTATGATAGAAAATCTAAAATTCTATGCTATCAATGACACAGAATGGGTTACAAACGAAAATTTCAGCATATCAGGCTATTTCGGAGGCGGAACTGGCAGAGGGAGTGTAATCGATGGGATTCAGTTTAGCAGTGAAACTGCGATTAATCCTGCGGCGACATTATCTACTGAGAGATCGATGATTGCTAGTGCAAACTCATCTACAAAAGGATATTTTGCAGGAGGAACAGACGGTACAGCCTCTAATATAATAGATAGTCTTAAATTTGACAACGAAGTAGTTACTACGCCAGTGGCGACTTTATCAGTGGCTAGAAGTGGAGTATCTGGTGTAAACTCTACAACAAGAGGATATTTTACCGGAGGGTGGAACTCATCAACATTCTATTCTAATGAAATTGATGGGATACAGTTTAGTAATGAAACAGCAATCAATCCAACAGCAACATTATCTCTTGCCAGAGCAACCAATGCTGCTGTAAATTCTTCCACTAGAGGGTATTTTGCAGGTGGATTTGTATCTCCAGACTGCAAAGATAATATAGATGGTATAATATTTGCAACAGAAACGGCAATTAATCCTGCTGCGACATTGTCTGTAGAAAAATTAGGATCTTCTGCTACAAATTCCGACGCGAATGGGTATTTTGGTGGTGGCACAGTTAGCGCTGGAGAAGTAGATGCATTAGAAAAAATAAACTTTTCTACAGAATCCGTTATTATGCTAACAGCAACCTTATCTATAGCTAGAGGTACCCTTGCTGGAGCAAATTCTGTAACGAAAGGATATAGCTCTGGTGGAACTTCGTCAAATTATAGAATAGATGGTATAGAGTTTTCTGGTGAAACAGCAATTAATCCATCTGCTACACTTTCTGTAGCAAGATATGGACTTGCTGACTGCCAATCTGGTGGGATATTATAATGATTTCTAATCCCTGCTTGCCAAAAACTGAATTTTCTGAAAATATCATCACAATATGATACTTGGAGTAGACCCCGGAACAGCCATAATAGGATTTGCATTTGTAGAAGGCACTCAGCAAAACCCAGAGATTGTAAGTTATGGAGTGTTAGAAACCGCACCTAGGCCGGTGGATCAATTCCCTGGGCGACTGCTGGAGATTGCAGAGGATTTTGAGGCTTTGTTGATCAAATACAAGCCAATCAAGTGTGTGATAGAGGATTTGTTCTTTTTCAAGAATCAAAAAACTATTATTACTGTTGCCCAATCCAGAGGCTTGATGCTGTACCTACTGGCAAAACATGGTATAGAGGTTGTATCTATGACCCCACTACAAGTCAAACAAACCTTGTGTGGGTATGGAAGAGCCAAAAAAATACAAGTGCAAAAAATGACGCAAAAACTGTATAAACTGAAAGAATTGCCAAAACCAGACGATGCCGCGGATGCACTGGGCATGGCATGGTGTGGGTTGTAAGGTGTGTTGACAATATTGTTTTATTTTTTTATGGTTTTTGTATGTTTATAACAAACAGTGATGACGGAGAAGTATAATTTTACCTTACGATAAACCCCTAAAAACCACCATTTATGGGGCTTTTCTTTTTATACAAACTCTACCTAATAGCTTTGATTAAAAGTGGGATTCTTAGCAAGAAAAAATCTATAATAGATAATATCACAATCGCCCAACTGGCACCAACGGCACCAAATTGCGGGATAAATGCAAGATAAAGAATTGGGGCTAAAATAGCCTGAATAGCAACTGCAATAAAGTTGTATTTTTCCTTATCATAAAATATCGTAATATATGTCATCAATGCCGCTAAGGAATTGAAAATCACAAAAATTGACAATATCGGCAAAACCTCAAACTCGACGGGATATAACCCCTCTTTGTCTATAAGCTTTAATATTATAGGTCCAAAGACAACCATTCCAAAATATGCTACAACACCCATTGCAGCAGTCAGCGCAGTCCATTCTGAAATTATCAGAGCCTTGTAATTGTCAACTTTAAATACTTTTTTGATCCAATCCCCAACCTTGGATACATCTTTTTTGTCTAACTTTTGCTTGACTAGACTAGACACCTGCGGAAGGATTATGCCCGTTATAACAACAGCTTGCATCAGAAGATTGAAAGAGTTGGAAAAGCCGTTTACTTGATCCCCATAACCTAAAAACTCCAAAAATTGCTTGTTTGAATTCTGATAAAAACTAATCAATAGCCCAGAAAGAGCCAAATAAAAAATAGAACTTTTATGCTTTTTCAGAATACTGAGACGAAATTTTCCTAGTGGAGTGTATTTTTTCAGCCATACAAAGTCAGAACTAATTATCGTAATATACCCAATAAAACTGACCAAAATGAAGTATGTTAGTGGATTGGAAACTCCAATCAGACCAGAAACCAATGGATATGCTATTAACAGACCAATTAACAAGATCTTCCCACAAAAATCTGTAATACTGGATTTCCAAGTTTGCCCTCTGGAGGAATATACCGCAAGATAATTCTGATCTGCCAAGAGGATGAATTGAAACGCAAAAATTGCAATGATATAGCTGAGCTGGCTAGTACCAGATAAAGTCCAACTGAACAAAATAGCCAGAAATGCAGGGATGAAGGTTAACAACCTTAGCCCCGTGATTGTAGTCCAAAAGTCTGCAATTTTCTTTTTATCGTTTGTTTTATCGTTTGTATAAAATTTCTGAATGATTAAAGGCAATCCTAGATTGACTAGCCCCATTATTATGCCAGTATATGCAATTATCAAATTATAATCTGTCAGCTCAGATGCTCCAAGCTCGCTGTTAAGCCATCTATTACTATATATACCAAGAGCAACAGAAAAGACCTTAATACCTACGTTAACGACCATTCCGATACCAAAACTTTTGCTAAACACAAAACATAACTTGCCTCATTTTTACTAAAATGTCAATAATAGGAAACTAGCACTTGACATTTCTCACTTTTTCTATAATGGTTATGCAGTAAAGAATAACAAAAATTATGTCACGAAGAGCCAGAGTATTGAAAAGACCTGTAATTTCACCAGATGGAACATTTGATAGTGTTCTAGTTTCACGATTGATAAACCGTGTTATGTTGAGTGGGAAAAAGACAACAGCAAACAACATAGTAATAAAATCACTAAAAGGTGCAAGTGAAGAACTACAAGCAACTCCTACGGAAGTTTTGGAAAGAGCTGTAGAAAACGTAAAACCAAAAATCGAAACAAAAGGTGTTCGTGTTGGTGGATCAAACTATCAGGTGCCTATGGAGCCATACCCAGCTCGTGCATTGAGATTGTCTCTAACATGGATAGTAAATGGTGCAAGAGACATGAAGGGCAAGAGTATGGAAGAAAAACTTAGAAGTGTTTTGATACAATCATACAATGAAGAAGGACCTGCTATTGCAAAACGTGATGTTGTACACCAACAAGCTGCCAGCAACAAAGCATTTGCCCATCTTGCAAACAGAGTAAAGAGAAAGAAAAAATAATTGCGTTTATCACAATATAAAATTAGACAAAGAGCCATTTAGGCTCTTTTTTTGTGGAAGAAACAAGTCCACACCTTCCCCGTTGTCATCCCGTGCTTTTCACAGTGTCATCCCGCACTTGATGCGGGATCCAGTGTTCTGTCAAAAAAAAATAGCCACCTTTGTCCTCGTAAAAGCAAAAACAGACCCTACCAAGTGCTGGAAGGACAATTTTGTAATTAAAAAAAGTAAAAGTAAAATTGGGCAGTACTGAGAAGATAACTGTCTGAACGCAGGTGAGTTTTATCTTCTCTTGATCTTTTGGTTCGTTTTGCATCAAGGTAAAATGAACGTAATAAATGAGCTGGAAAATAATGTTTCAAAGAACATGGCGAGACAGGCCCGCCTCTACGGAAGATAATTTTACTTTGCGTGGATACCCGCCTTCGCGGGCATGACAGAACAGAGTGTAGGATCCAGTGTTCTGTTAAAAAAAGTAGAAAGCAAATCATCATTTTAGTTATAACTCAATCATTTCTACTGGATTCCGTGTCAAGCACGGAATGACAGAACGGATGCGGGATGACAGGGGAAAAGTGCGGGGATGACAGGTTTGGTGGCGGAATGACAGGACAGTGAGAATAAGAACTCGTAGGGGTGGGGTCTTCCCGCCCGATCAAAATAATTGATAAAAGTTTCTGGAGCCTGGTAGAGGCGGGACTGTCTCGCTATGTCTTCTGAAAAATAAAAACAAAAACTAGCGCAAATATCTAACGATATACTGAACAAGTCTTTTTAATAACGGTGTTTTCCTTATATATCTACCATATTTATCTATGCGTAAGCTGCCAGAATGAAAAATATGCTGAAACTCTTTTCTTTTCAAAAAATCTGATGGGTATAATATATGACTAACCGTTATATCCAACTCGTTTTCCAAATACGCATGTTTGTAAGCCATGTTTACCAATTGAGAACAAACAAAGCTTTCTTCGTTTTTGGATCTAAATGTAAAATCATAAGGCTTGCCAATCTGTTTTTTACAATACTGAACAGCCTGACTAGCAACCGATTTTTTCTTATCGCTAAATAAATTACTAAGTCTGATTACTATAAGCATGTCATATTTTTTGAACAATTTTTTGTATTCTATCTCCTCCACTCCATTGCCAACAGCGTGTATCAACTTTTGGTCTTGATCATAAATAAGAGCGTGCGTAACAACACCTCGTATTATAAGCCCACTAACTTCTACAAAATCTCCAACCAATACAATATCTCCCTTTTGCAAAATTTTGTATGACTTTTTATAATCATCAAGCTTAAGCAAGTTTCTCCTCGGGAACAGTACAACACTAGTAAGAATAAAGATAAAAATTGCACCAATTTTGTAGATCTTTGTTGTATTCTTAGGAAAGTTGTTTATAATCTTTGGTTTACCACTAAACATAAGAAGCGTTTTTACCTAAAAGCAAGCCCATCAACTACAAACTTGCCATCTTTTTGGACTATTTTACTAGAATAAAATTTATGCTCATAACCATCTAGCTTAAGAAAATTAGAAGGTCTTAATGACTTGTATTGGCTGACATCTACACTGCTTTCGGCACAGCCAATATCAAAAGATTTATTAATTAACTGTGTACAGAAAAAATTATCTTCACTAGAATTGAATGTAAAATTATATGGCTTGCCTATCTGTTTTTTACAGTATGACAAAATGTCACCTACAACGGCGCCTCGATTTTGCTCATCAAACCTTGGTCTTAATATCACAAGAGTATCATAATAGTCAAACAGCTCTCTGTAATCCAACTCTTCCACGCCATCAGCAATTGCATGTATTAGCTTTTTCCCTCCGCTATAAATTAAAGAGTGAGTTACAACTCCTCTTATGAAAAGGCTACTAACCCTTACGAAAGTACCTACTAGAACTATATCACCTTTTTGCAAAATTTCTCTGGTTTTTTCGTATTCTAATAGTGTCAAAAAATTGTCCCTATAATATATCTTTGTCGTTGCAAAAAGAAACATTGCAATAGACACAGCCTTTTTTAATAAAGTTGTATGGTTAGGAAAGTTGTTTATTATATGATAATTACTATTCATTGCATCATGTTATTTTGAGAAAACTACAGCATACAGATTGTCTCGTTGCTTATAAAAAACTATATCATTTTTCTTGCCCTGTCGGAACACACAGGCCATTTTGACCCCCATGTATCCCATGATAACATCCACGTTGCAACCTGAATCTGATGATGAGGATTCCAAATATCTGCATTTTGTATCACCTCTCCCGTGTATCTTTCAAGATACTTTACATTAGCATCAAACGTTAGTTGATCAAACTGAAACAATCCTATATATGGACCTGCAGTGTTATATGCATCGCTTTTTCTTCCAGATTCACACCCCATTATCCTACTAATAAACAACCAATCACACGGCCAATTTGGCCTACTATCACACATCTCTTTTATCTCATCTTCCCATGCACTATATACTGGATATGTAGGCTGTGTTGGTTCTGGTTCTGGTTCTGGTTCTGGTTCTGG
>JAOZKL010000014.1:8842-18130 GCA_029935375.1 Patescibacteria group bacterium
TGGTTCTGGTTCTGGTTCTGGTTCTGGTTCTGGAGTTGGAGTTGGTGGCTCTGGTATAGGTTCTGGGGTTGGTTCAGGCTCAACAGGTTCTGGTTCTGGGATGATAACCTCAGCTGGCTCATCTGAAGGTAATGTAGTAGCTCCATAATCTGGATTTTGTACAATTACCACTGAAGATTGTAAGACAGTTTCTATCTCTGGGTGAAAGTTATCTACAGGATATACAACAGCAACTTTAGTTGGATCAAATACAGTTTCTACAAACGGAACTGTTTCTGAAACAACAATACTTTGATTATCTTTTATATTAACAAAGCCCATTGCTGGTGCAGAAAATAAAAAAACTATTAAGACTAAAATCATAATCATTAATTAACTCGGATATTAAATACAATTTTTTGCTTGTTGTCAAACTAATTGACAATAACCTAAAACTTTGTTATATTATATTTAGCTTTTTTATAAGCTTTTTATATTTTAACAAAAAAAACAGATGCAAGATGCAAAGCTCGTACTACGGATTATCTTAGCTTCAGTTTTATTTTGATCTGCCGCGGCTGCTTCCTGAGATTTTATCACAATTGGAATGGGATCTTGAATATGGAAATGATTTTTTATATGATTTTTTCAAGCGATTGTGCCAATAATCATATTATTTGCAGTCTATTTTATCTATAATGATAGGAACAAAATGAAGTGGACAGAGTCTATAATAGAATCGTTTAGCAACAAAGCAAATCTTACAGTTATTATATTAGTATGTGTTGTATCTAGTTTTTTTGGAAGAGTAATTCATTTTACCATCAACCAGTTCTTTGTATAGAGCTGGTTTTTTTGTTGAATTATTCAGAACTTTGTTCATCCAGCCACTGAAAAATTGTCAATTTTGGATGAGCAAGTAAAAACTTAGCAGGAAACTCTACAGCCGGAAGATTGCCAGATAACATCTCTGACAATATATGCTCCTTGTCCTTACCTTCTATCACAGCCACGACCTCTCTAGAACTTAGTATAGTCTCTATGTTCATGGATAACAAAACTTTTTTATCATTTGGGGTTTTGTTTATTACACACCTACCTTCAGAATGCACCAATCCATCACTATTTGCATAAAGACCAGCAATTCCACCATCTTTTCTTATCTCAACTACAACCATATCAAACAAATCTCCATCCAAAGAGCTTAGCTTTGTCTCAACTTTCTGGATTGAATCTGTAGGACCATCTGATTGGTCAAATGTGATAAGTTCTTTCATTTCTTCTAATACATCTTCACTTGCACTGTCTTGTATTTGTTTTTTATGATTAAGCTCCTCACCAAAAACCTCATTAAGTGTATATATTTCTGTTTCTTCCCATGGGAAAAGCGTGTTTTTCATCAAGCGCGATAAAACGGCTTGAACAGCTGGACCACTTGCAACAGCCAATCTAATACCGCCCTCCAATGCAGTAACTGTTGTAAGATAATCAAAGGCAAAGTTAGAGACAGCATCGTATGTCATCTGCTGAGTCTCAAAATGCAATACTTTTGGCTTGTGTAGTTTTATCATAATAGCAAAAATCCTATCAACATTTTGTTGTTTTGTCAATTGTGGTAACTACAATATTTTGATTTTAACCACTAGAAAACCTCCCAAAAAATAATTTCTAGGAGGGGTTTGCATCTATCTTATTATTCACAATCCATTATAAAAATACCAGAGCTATCTTTATCAATAGTACATATTTTTTGACCGGGTCAAACGCTAAGTCAAACTCATCATTGTCAATCATTAGACTCTTCTTTGTTAGAGTCAACATCCTTATCATAGTTTTGATTGGAAATATCAACAATCTCCTCAGAATTTTCTGAAATTGGTTTGTAATTACTCCACAAAATAATAATAAGGATTAATAGTAAAAATCAAAATATAGCTCTAATAATAATTCAGATTATACTTGGCTTGTCATCGTCATCAGATCAAAATATCATATTCCATATTCATTTTACTATCGCAACTACAATATATATTAAAAGGAGGATAAGCAGAACAAATACAACCCAAAAAACTATTGGATTGGATAAAAGTTGTTTTATTATATCCATTACAAAACAGTTAAAAAATAAAAATTACTTTGTTATTTTTAGCTCATATTCAAACCTTCAGTTTGTATACCAGTCTTGAAGAGTTGTTATTTCAGATTCTTTCAAATCATAATAAAGCCTTCACATCGCTATGGAATTATTATCAATTTTACTAACAAATTTCTTTGATTTCAAATTAGATATAAAATCCAGAATGTTATTATACTCTGTTTCAGTAACCGTCATAATTGCTTTTCCTGAATTATCTCCAACTAATTCTCAGTTTCTCCATGTTTTTACTACATCAAAACCATATCAGCTAAATTCTCCATTACAAGAAACGAGCAATTCTACATTTTGATTGTCCAAATTACCATGATTACTAGTTACATATTTAATCTGATTGACAGCGGATCATTTTGGCATATTAACCCAATAATGATATTTGTAATCTTTCAAGAAATTAAAACTTGTTGACTTTGCAGTTCATTTATAAGAAACGCTAGTTCAAACTCATTTATAGATACAATAAACATTTACAGGTATTTCATAACCTGCGTAAACTGTCCCTACAGATGAGAGCAAATCCAGCCTAGAAATAAACGAGGTCTGTACAACAATAAATAGGAAAAATAGAAATGCAATTAAAAGTGCAGATACATTCTTGATAAATTTCATTTGATCGTGATTATGAGATAAAATGTAAACACTGGAACATAGCCAGTTAAAAACAACACTAGCATAAAAGAAGTGTAATGTAAAGAGCTCATTGAAAGATTGATTATTTCTTCATCTTCTTCCTAATCTCAGAAAGAGTTGCAACATCATCACTGTTCATCTTCTTTGGCATTTTTATTTTTAGCTTGATATAGTGATCTCCTTTTACTTTGCTATTGTTGAGTTTTGGCAGTCCTTGGCCTTTCAGTCTTAGCTTGCCCTCAGGAGCTGTAAATTGTGGTACACTAACTTCTACCTCCCCCCAGACAGTATATACATCCACACGAGTACCAAGAAGCAAATCTAAATACTCTATTTCTACAACTGATGTTATATCTATATCTTCTCTCTGCAAACTATCATGTGGCTTGACTGTAATGTGTAGTATCAAATCCCCCACTTCTCCACCTCTGTATCCTGCATCTCCTTTACCAGCAACTCTGACTCTATCTCCATTGCGAATACCTGCTGGAATATCTACTTCTATTTCTTCTGTTTTTTCTGTAAATCCATGCCCGCTACATTCTCCACATTTGTGATCATAAACTTTTCCCCTGCCTTCACAAGTTGCACAAACAGTCTCTTGTTGTATTATTCCAAATATTGTATCTACACGATTGTACACACGACCTTTTCCATTACAAGTTGGACATTTTTTGGAATTTGTACCAGGTTCAAAACCTTTTCCGTTACAGATTTTACACTCAACTTTGTGTTTGTATTTTATATCTTTTTTGAATCCTTCAGCCACTTGCTCTAGTGTAACAGAAACATTCATTTGGATATCTGCTCCACGAGTTTGCTTGGTTGGGCTTGCTCCGCGACGACGAGATTGACCTCCTCTAGATCCGCCAAAAAAACTGTCAAAAACATCCTCCATACCACCGAATCCCCCGCCTGCATTTCCAAAATCGAACTGAACCCCGTCAAATCCAAAACCACTTCCTGCATTGTTTACTTTATCGTAGTTGGAGCCAAATCTATCATAATGCTCTCTCTTCTTTTTGTCTCCCAAAACCTCATAAGCATTGTTTGCCAATTTAAACTTTGTCTCCAATTCCTTATCTCCCTTCGTCTTATCTGGGTGATATTTGTGAGCGGCTTTTCTATATGCTTTTTTTATTTCATCTTGTGTTGCACTCTTTGAGACACCTAATGTTTCGTAGAAATCTTGGGACATAATAATATCTATTATGTTTAATCATAATTATTATTTTTGTCAACCTATATATTTTGTTGCCAAATTATATACCAAAGCTATTACAAATCAGATTTTTTGTATAAAACCTTACCATAATAGTAATAATGCAAATTATCCTGCGCATCATATGCGTGATCATTTACAATGCCATAACCATAAACAAAAGAGCTTGGATGTCCATTACTAATAATTATACCGGCACCCTGACTAGGAATATAATAGATATTATTTTTATCTTTCCAATAACCCGTCCAATCAGAAGAATACACTTCTTGAAATGTACTTATATCTAGATTGGATACTTTTGTCCACTTCAGCCACATATTCTGCCCATCATATAATATGCTATTATATTTCAATGTAACATTACATGTATCAACTCCATATATAGTATGTTTACCATCAGATGAATTATTCCTGTAGTGAATAGCTCTTCCATCTTTTACATAATAGTATCCAACACTCTTACCTTCGTTGCATTTGGTAAAACCCCTGTCTATCTCTCGGGCTTCCCAGAAACTAATAGCTGGTTGGACTGTCATAGATTTTGCCATTTCATCAACTTCGTCAAAAATACCCTGATTAAACTCTGCACCGTTAAGAGCTTTTATCGTGAGCAGCACCTGAGACTGAATCTTTATACCATTATATACAAAACGACTATTTACATAACCAGTTACTGCACCAGAGTCTCTACTGGAACAAGAGAAATAGCTATCTTGATCCTGACCGTACATAAAACTGCCCCTGGCAAAGTATGAGTTAAAGTTGTAATCTCCGTTAAAATTTAAATTGTTTAAATACGCATATCCATTATCAGCATGAACAACTCGCCCCATTGTTCCATCAACTTTTTCATTCCATTCACCATCTCTATCACAAGGGAATAGGATATCTTGACCATAGTTCATATTACCATAGCTTGTATCCCAAAACGGAATCATCAAAATCTGCACATGGTAGTCACCTTTCGTAAGATCAACTTTCCCTGTTATTAGCTTTTTACCGTTGTCATCATAAGTTATAGGAAATGTTACTTGCCTTGTATAGTCCCACTCTTCTGCAGTAAAATCTATATTATCAGCGTCCATCTTCCATGTCTTGTTATAATCAAATGTAAACTCAGGAAAGTTTATACTTTTATAAGCAATTTTTTCTTTCTTTAATTCTTCCTGTACTTTTTCCTCATCTGTAAACTCTCTTTGATAATCTTTGCCTTCCATCCCACACTCCTCTGGCCATGTTTTTTTGTTTAACTCTCCGCCATCTTGTAGACATTTGATAAAATCAATCTGTACAGATCCTTCAACCCCTCCTGATGTATCAGATGTATTATCCGTTGCATTGGATGAAGAAGAATCATCTTGACCAGCACTTGTATTCATTACATATATACCAGCAGTTATAGCAAAAAAAGTTGCTGCCACAGCTAATATTATTATAGTTTTGTTTTTCTGAAAAAATTCTAAAAAGTTAAAGCTTTTATTTATTGTTTTTGTTACAACTGGCTCTATGTCTTCATCTTCTTTAATTTCCACCTCTTTCAATATATCCGTTTTTGGAGACTCTTTTTCAACCTTTTCAGTCTTATCTTCCTCATCTTTTTTTGCTTTCTCTCTTTCCTTATCTGCCTGATCTTCTGTTAAAACATCTTCTGTTTCTTCGTCTTTCACTACGGGCTTTTTGGTATCCTGTTGCTCAGGCTCTTCTTTTTTTGTATCCACAGCAAAAAACTCTGTTACTCCTTCAGTCTCTTTATCCAAAGTTGGATCTTCTGTTTCAGTATCATCTTTATGTGTTTTTGACTCACCTTTATAAAAATTATGTGCTGGCATATTATAAGAATTATTGTAAATAAGAAATATTGCTAAATTTACATATTGTCAAGTATAGTTTATAAAGCTAATAGAAATCTAACCCCCTTTGACAAGAACAAAAAAGAGTGTTATAAAGATATTTGTCAAAAATTCGTTTTTGATAATTTTATCTCTTTACCAACCACAAATATGCCGGAAGTAAAGCAATTGTTAAACTCTTGGAAGGAAAGTTACAGTATGTTACGAACAAAATCTCAGATTTATGAAGCAAGGTATCTTCTTCAGAAAGAAAGTCTATCAAGTGTAGATTTGTTAACTATCAGTATTTTCAAATCAAAACTGAGAGAAAGAAAGCAAATGCCAGTACATCTGCGTAGGAAAGCAAATTCCTTTGTTAAATTGTTGGATACAAGAATCAAAGCTCTTGACTAGGTAACAAAAAGATGCTATATTAGCAGTTGGTGAGTTGCAATATTGCCTCCCAACTTTTTATTTTCTCTTTTGTAAAAAACATGTCAAAAACAAACAGACATTTTCCTTATCACAATATCGCAAAAAGAACAAAAAAACTTTTGCGCTTATCAAACAAGAAGTTAAAATGAGACAGAGGTTTAATACACGAATTACAAAAATTCGTAAAAAGCTTTCCAACTGTTTTAGGTAAGATACCGAAACACGAAAATCGTCATTTTGAAAATCTAAAATCAAAATGCATCAATAAGTTAGAATTTGTTGAAAGATAAAATATATATAACCCTCCAAACACAACTGGAGGGTTTTTTTAATGTGCCAAAATTTACTGTTTTATCTCAATAGATTTTTCTTCTTTCTCATATCTATCATTTGTAAAATCATCGATTGCTGTTGCTGTTGATTCTTTCAAAATTACAATATCATCATAAGTTCCAGACTGCGGTAAAACAGTTAAACGGAAAGAAACTGTAATAATTGGCTTTGTTATACCAATATAACTTTCTACTGATCCAAGGTCAAACTCTATCTTACCAGTGCTACTATTGTAAACAAACTTATCTGCATAAACTGAAGGCTGAATAGTAGAAGAAGACCAGCTCTCTGGCGGAAGATTTGTACCACTAATTATCTTAACATTGCTTAAAGAATTTTGTCTTGTACGGATATTCCAAGTTACATCATACACCCTATAATCATCTGTACTAGCTCCTTGATTAAGACTAACACTTTGTTGAAACTCTAGATCCCCACGACCACGATATATATCAACCCCTTTAACCTCCACGGGATCCTGCCCTTTTAATACAATATCTGCAAGTGGTTGCAATACATAAGAAGTCTGAGACAAGGTAGGGGTCAAAAACTTATCACTATCTTTTACTTGTATGGTATATCTTATAACACCCTCTTCCCGAGGATTTATTTGCAATAGTTGCGTTGCTCCGCTACCTCTCCATGTAATCCGTTTTTGGTAAACGTTTCCTACATTAGCATCTTCAAACTGCAAAGTATCCCAATCCAATATCCCAGCTGGATCATACATACTAGCATTTACCTCTACATCTTTGAGTGTATTTGTAGACTGATTACGATATTTTATAACAAAAGTAAGTTCCTCTCCTGGACTAAAAACTTTTACAACACTCTTGTTGTCTATGTATGTTTCCAAACTTATTGGCTGCGGCGCTATATCAATACTCTTACTCCTCTGTGCCAACACCTGCCACTTACCGCTTTTATCTCTTACGCTTATCTCAAAAATAAACTCTTGCTGTATGCCAGATGCTCCACTTATCTTACCAAGAACATCTAATGTTTGCTCTTTTGATTTTGGCAAGCTATCTATAAACCAAATGTTGTTCCCGCTATCGGGAGTGGTTACACTTTCATGCAATTTTGACAATCGCAATTCTGAACTGATATATTCGAAATAATTATCATCAGGATATGACATCTGTATCTTAAGATCGTTTATCTCCCTATCAGATAAATTACGGAACTTTACAACAACAGAAAACTCACTACCATCTATAATCGTACTCTCAGAAGGGATGAGGTTAACATCTATCTCTGGAGTTGTAATCTTTGTCTCTGCCTTATTGGATTCTATAAAAAAGCGACTATTTGGCTGATGCAAAAGAGGCTGTGGAGTATAAAATACTTTACTAGAAATTAGAGTAGACTCGTCTATATTACCAGTAAGAACCCCCTCCAATCTGATTAGCTTGTTATCCCCCGCTTTTATAGTATCAAACTTATATACATTACCCTGCGGTTGACTAGGACTACCAAGAGTTGTCTGGTTATATTTGAAATTTTTATCAAAATATACCTGCAATTCTGCATTTTGTATATCTACATCTTCATTATTAAATACCTGGATAGACCATTCCGCAGGAGACCCCAAAGGTGAGGAAGTTGGAGCTGTTATAACAACAGATATATTGTCATAATTTGGCACTACTACATCTTCGTTAAAAACAAAATACCAAAGAGCAAAACCAGCTGACACAACAGCAATAAATATTAATAACGCAGCCCACCATTTTTTTGTAAGAAACTCTACAAATTTATTTTTACCAGTTGTTGAATTAAATGCTTTTCTGCCAATCTTATTTTTAGGTTGTTGCCTAAAACGTTGTTGAGGTTGCTGCGGACGTTGTTGTTGATAATAGCTAGAGTTGCCATCTTGCCCACTTTTCCAGCCTTGAAACTCTTGATTTTGTGGCTGTTGGTTACCTTGTTGTTGTGGCTGACCTTGGTTTTGGTTAAAAGATTGTTCTAGCATAAGCAATATTTTGCGAAAATGTTTTTATACAGACAAATAATAAACCTTCTTATCAAAATTGTCAAGGAGTAGAGTAATTATAATATCCCACCGGATTGAACACCAGTTGAACCACTTCTCGCCAGAGAAAGAGTTGCAGATGGATTGATTGCCTGTTCTTTAAAGATTGTATGTTAAACTATAATCCAACAATTTCATCTATCAATTGTCTTCTGGCATAAAACGCTCTGCTTGTCGTACCATGTCCAGCCCCTTTTGTTCTGGCTTGTATCCACTTGCCATCGCTACCAGTTAGGCTTTCAAATCCACTCACTTTAAGTTTATTTCTGATGAACTCATAATCAGCTTCTATTTCTTCAATTAATTTACTATCTTCTTGAAAATCAAAAGATGTGATTTTTAATAGTTTTGATGTTTTTTGATTATGTCCTGTCCATAGTACAGCACAAAAAACCAAAGATTTTAATTTTTCCCAACAATGGCTTTTATAGAACGGTGTCTCTATTAAATTTTTTGGATTTATCATTGTTCTGGCCATTGTTTCTTTTGGGACAAGAGACTTATCTTTTAAAATTTTGAAAGATGTTGATTTTAGTTCAAAACCCAATCCGTTTGGAGCTTGTTTGTTATCATTATTTAACCCTGCTAATCTCTCTAAAACCAATCCTTTCCATCCTTTATTTTGTTTGCCATTCTTGTAAACGGTTATACCAAAACCAAGAGCTAG
>JAOZKL010000109.1 GCA_029935375.1 Patescibacteria group bacterium
ATTGTAGGTTGTAGATTTGTGTATGCTTGCACAGGAGTTTGATTTTGTAAAGAGTATTATATTTACCAATTTTGCTTAGGCAAGTCGTGGATACCCGCCTTCGCGGGCATGACAAAGCAATACACAAGAATGACAGTGTAGAAGATAAAAGTTTATAGACTTTTTAAAAAAAGTTCGTGGAATTCGTAGAGGCGGGCCTGTCTCGCCAATGTTTTGCTGTGATAAAATCAGACCCTGGCTTGATCATTTCTTCTAGATCTCGTGTCAAGCACGGGATGACGCAATAAAAAATTAGAATAACTTTATGGACTTACCAAATTACTCAGAATCTTCGTTTTTCAAACTTCTGCTGATTTCTAAAAGTCTGTTATATTTTACCACTCTTTCACCACGAGCAGGGGCTCCAAGCTTGATAAACTCACTCTGCGACGCAAACGCCAAATCAGACATAAAATCATCAGTGGTTTCTCCACTTCTGTGGCTAACAGCTGTCATATAATTATTCTCTTTTGCCATATTTATCATCTTACATGTCTCAGTCACACTGCCAATCTGATTAAGTTTTATCAAAACTGCATTTGCAACGTTGCTTCCTAATCCAATTTTTTGGAATCGTTTTGGATTGGTCACAAAAAGATCATCTCCAATCAAAGTTGTTTTATCTCCCATAATCTCTGTCTGTACCTGCCAACCAACTATATCATCTTCGTTAAAACCATCTTCAATTATAGTCAAATTGTATTTTTCTACCAACTCCTGATAAAATTTTGTAAGTCCAGATGCAGAATATTCTACCCCGTCAAGATTATAAACCTTCTTTTTCTTATCGTAGAACTCATTTGCTGCACAATCTAGAGCAAGATCACAATTTTGACTGTAGTTAGAACCCTTAACAGCCTCTGTTATATAATCCATTGCCGTAAAAGTTCCACCATCAAAATCTGGAGCAAAACCACCTTCATCTCCCAGCGATGTGTTTTTACCATCTGTTTTTAGCTTGTTTTTTAATGTATGATAAATCTCAGAAGCTGCACGAACATCTGTAGAGATAGATCCCGTCCGTGGAACCACCATAAACTCTTGTATATCAAGGCTATTATCTGCATGATCTCCTCCATTGATTATATTACACATCAGCCTTGGAAAAGCAGCTTGTCCGGATAAATTTTCAAAATACAGCTGTCGTAAATATTGCCACAACTCAAGGTTTAATACCTTTGCAAATACACGATGCGCAGACATAGATACGGCAAGAACTGCATTTGCTCCCAACATACTTTTGTTATCACTGGTATCCAACTCCAAAATGGCCTTGTCTATACTAGCAGCTGTATCAAACTCACGATTAAGAATCCGTTTTGAAATTGTATTGTTTATATTATCTATAGCTTTTTGCACTCCCTTGCCATGAAACTCTTCACCACCATCGCGAAGTTCTAGGGCTTCGTAGCTACCTGTAGATGCGCCACTTGGCACACTAGACTTTGCTATAATCTCTTTTTCACCATCTTGCAAACCCAAAATACAACAAACAGTAGGCAATCCACGAGAATCTAACACCCAGCTAGCTTGAAGCTTTGTAATCTTAAACATAATAATACAATTATATCCAAAGATGTGGTTACTGTCAAGCTTTTTTGAATAAAAATGATAATCTAAGTGCATAAGTTCAAACACATATGGCACATTGGGTTGATAGAAAATAATAAATAAAT
>JAOZKL010000049.1 GCA_029935375.1 Patescibacteria group bacterium
ATAAAGGTTCCGAGTATCAGGCCGCTTGCCACCAGCCAGTAAATTGGAACTAATGCTAATCCAAGGTAAAAACTGTTGTCAGTTTGAAAATCGGTTAATTCAATATACGTTTTACGATAATAGAAAAATGCAACCCAAGCTAATACGGCAGCAATTAAGTCAGATGCTATGTATTTAATGGCTTGTAGTTGTTTGTTCATGCCTAATAATTATTGCTTGTTTTGTTTGGGCTATAACTTAATGAATAAGTATTTATACAAAATATTTTGAGTGAAACAACAAACGATCAAAACATGTGTTTTGTATTGAATCGTGTTACTTGTGTACAAATAGTTATCCACAATGTTAAATAAAAGAAAAAGATCTAATGGCAGGGGTACTAAGAATCGAACTCAGGACTAAGGTTTTGGAGACCTTCGTTATACCATTTAACTATACCCCTGTAAAAGTAGCCCTGCGGCTTCATACACAATCTCCTGGGGAAAATGCATGAACAGGGCTAAGTACCAATGTACAGTTGTTTTGTCTTTTTGTCAAGCTAGGAAATTTGGGTTGGTGGTTGATACTAATTGTCATCATCTGTAAACAATTCTTTAATTTTATCAAAAAGAGACTTGAAATTTATGAAACCAGTTCTATTGCTTTTTATTAAAATAAACTCCAAAGAAACCACCATCTTTATAAAACTTTTCTAAGCTTCTCCTTAACAACTTTATCAATATACCTAATTAAATGATCCTGAAAATCACTATTATCATGGTAGTTATTAAACAACTCAAGATGACTATCAACATTTTCTGTCATTTTGTCATCAAGCCTCTTTTTGAACACTAATTTTCTATTTGCCCTGTCCGAATCTTGCAAAGAGTTAATTATAATTGAATCCTTAGAAATATCATCAGCAATGGCTTCTATGATAATTTTTATTTTATCCTCATCTTTAAACTCTGTACCAAATTGATTATTAAACTCTGATACAATATTTTTTAAAATTTCTTGTGGATCATCTCCTCCAGTATTACCACTTGATGATGGAACTGGTTTAATGTCATCAGACTCTGATAAATGAATACGAGCGTTGGAAGTGATTTTTTGACTACGATACGAATCAAAATCAATTGAATCTAACACATCTTGAGCTATTACAGCCTCCCTTGATCCAAGACCTGCGATTTTTTTACTCAAAACTTTTAAAAATTGATAAAGCTCTTCAAATTCAGGTATTTCATATGGAAGAATTTGAGCAATAAACCCATAAAACCGAATATATGATTTTGTTTTATCTTTAAAGTCGTCAATCTGCTCTATTGGCAGCGCTTTAATATTTTCAACTACTCCATCAATAAGAACATGTAATGTTTCAACTGCTGCCCCATTCAAAATATCTGTAGCAAATTTATTTACAATAAAATTTTCATATACATTAAATGCATCGAGGATATCTTTCAAATCGTGAAGCTTGTTTGGATCACTTCCTCCTGCAAGAATTGTTGTTTGATAGTAAGGATCGAAAGCTTCTTTTATCTCATCTTCTTTATTATAAAAATCAAGTACAAATACAGAATCTTTATCAGCACGAACCCTGTTTAGCCTAGAAAGTGTTTGCACTGCCCCAACACCACCTAATTTTTTATCAACATACATAGTTTGTAATAGCGGCTGATCAAACCCTGTTTGAAATTTATTTGCACAAATCAATATTTGATACCCGCCGCTTTCAAATTCATCGGGGATTTTATTTGAATTAAATTTATTCAATTTCGGTTCATTCCACTCGTTACCATCAAGTTTGATATCACCTGAAAAAGCGGTTATTATACCTAATGGGTAATTATTCTCTTTAATAATTTTCTTGAAAGCAAAGTGGTATTTTACTGTATTTTTACGACTTTGGCATACCACCATTGCCTTTGCTCTTCCGCCAACAAGACCCCTCAAATAAACCTTATTGTAAAAATGATCAATCATTATCTTCGCTTTAAGCTCAACTGTATGAGGATGACTTTCTACAAAGTTTCTTAACTGCCTATTTGCTTGTTTTTTATCATACTCCTTCTCCTTATTATCAGTAATAACAATTTTATAATAACTGTCATAAGTTGTATAATTTCTAAGAACATCAAGAATAAAACCCTCTTCAATGGCTTGTTTCATCGTGTAGCTATGAAATGCTCGAAACTTTCCTTCTTCAGTTTCTACGCCAAATATTTCCAATGTTTTATTTTTTGGAGTAGCTGTGAATGCAAAATAACTTGCATTTGTAAGCATTTTCCGCCCTTTTAATGCTTCCAAAATTATATCCTCATCTGTTTTTTCTTCTCCATTCTCATCAACACCAATACTTCTGTTCATCTGAGCTACCATCTCCCCGCTTGTACTAGAGTGAGCCTCGTCAATAATAATTGCAAATTTTTGCCCTCCTAGTTCCCCCACTGTATCTACAATAACAGGGAATTTTTGAATAGTTGTGATAATAATTCTTTTCCCATTTTCCAAAGCTGTTTTTAATTCTTTTCCGCTCAAAACTATTTCAACAACTCCTGTTTTATGATCAAAACCGCTCACCGTATCTCGCAACTGTTTATCAAGTATTTTTCTGTCAGTAACGATTAGAATACTATCAAAAACATTTGTCCGACCATCTTCCATATGTAATTTAGAAAGCTGATGAGCCAGCCAGCTTATAGAATTACTTTTTCCACTTCCCGCACTGTGTTGGATCAAATATCTATTTCCAGTTCCTCTTTGCTTTGCATCTGCAAGAAGTTTGCTAACAACATCAAGCTGATGATACCGAGGGAAAATAAGTTTTTTTACTTTCTGTTTCTTTCCTGTTTTTTTATCTTCTTTTTCTTCCACAATGGTTTGAATATAATTCCCAATCAAATGACTTAATTGAGGCTTTGTTAACACCTCTTCCCAAAGATAAGCTGTGCGAACTCCATCTTCACTTGGTGGATTACCAGCACCACCATTATACCCTTTATTAAAAGGTAAGAACCAAGTTTTTGCATCTGCAAGTTTTGTGGTCATATAGATCAACTCTGTATCAACCGCAAAATGAACGAGGCATCTTTCAAAATTAAAAAGTGTTTCTCTACTATTTCGATCATACTGATATTGTTTTATTGCGTGTTTTACATTTTGCCCTGTTAACAAATTTTTGAGCTCCATCGTGATAATTGGCAAACCATTTACCAAGATTACCATATCTAACGAGTTTTGATTTTTCTCACTATAATACAACTGACGAGTAACTGCAAAAATATTTGTTTTCCAAAGTTTTTCTAAGTCAGGATTTAATGTTGAATTTGGCTCAAAGTACATCAAGTCAAAATAACAGTTTAGATCCTTCACTCCTTTTTTCAAGACATGTAAAACTCCTTGCTCTCGTATTTGTTTTTGGATACGAGCAATCAATTGCTTTTGATAATCTTTTCCATAATTTTCTTTTAGCTTTGCAATTTCTTCAGGCTGTGATTTTCCCAAAAACTCAAAAAGCATCACAGTATCAATACACTCTTTTTTATCGTAATGGTTGGAATGCTCACCACTATAAAACTTCTGCACAAAACCATTATTTTGCACTAGATAATTAGTGATTAGTTCTTCGATAGCTATTTCTTTTAGATTTGTAGGCATAAATATAATATTTCTTAACTTAGATAAAAACAATCAAGATATCTTTTATAGATATACTTTACATCATATTTTTTTTCTTGACTTTGCTTTTCTAGTATATCTAATGATACTAAACGATCAACTGCTTTTTGAGCGCCCACCCTTGTAAATCCTGTAATTTTCATAATAGTTTTTGTGGTTGCTATTGGGTTTTGAAAAAGATCGTTTAAAATTATCACACTAGTCTCTGACTCTCTTTTTCCCAGGGCTTGAATTTTTTGCATATCTTCATCTCGAATTTTTCTAATATCAAAGGAGGTTTGAATTGATTCTTCGGCCGTTTCAATAACACCCTCGATAAAAAAGTTAAGCCAATCAAAGACGCTACCACTATGATAAGCATCTAACTTTGCATAATAAACCTGCTTGTGCTTTTTAAAGTATGAGGATAAAAATAAAACAGGGTTTTCTAACAGCTTCTTTTTCATTAAAAGTAAAGTTACAAGCAACCTTCCGGCCCTACCATTCCCATCTAAAAATGGATGAATCGTCTCAAATTGAGCATGGATATAGGCAATACTGATAATTGGTAAGGTGGAATCAGTGTTATAAATAAATTTTTCCAAATCACTTAAACAAGGCATCATCTCTTCAGGCGGAACTGGTACAAAAGTAGCATTACTAGGTTTTGTTCCACCTATCCAATTCTGAGATTTTTTAAATTCACCAGGATCAGAAAAATGAGTTGCCCTAGCATTTTGCATCAAAATTTTATGAATTTCTCTAATAAATCTTAAAGACATAGGAAATTCTTTTGACCGATCAATCCCATAGTTTAAAGCCTCTAAGTAGTGAACAATATCGTCAGCATCTGTATCTCCACTCTCTATGCCAGACGCTAATTCCAAAGCATCGGTCATAGTTGCTTGTGTACCTTCAATTTGAGCAGAATTAGTTGCGTCTTTAAGAGCGAACATCTTGAGAAAGAAATCAACATCAGGAATGGTTTGGGTCGCTCCATCCAGCTTGCCGATCAATCTTTCAGCTTCAGCGGCTTTGTTTATAAGATTTTGAGGTATATTAAACATTTCTGAAGATGGAAAAGCAATAGGAATAGAAGCTGAATACCCACTAGATTGTTTAACTTTTTGAGTAATAATAATTTTTTTCATACTTAGTTGGCTTTAGTTATTGAATAGATACTATATATAGAGTTAGTTAGCTTCTTATAAAGAATATAAACTAGATTTTCTTTTAGATTTGTAGACATATATTTTTTGATTAAATTAATTTTGCAATTTTGCCTGTTACGGCGTGGTAAACCAGTGATTTTTTATACTCTTCGATGAGTTCTATTTCTTGTTCTGTTTTGATAATAGCAGTGTTTATTTTGTTGGATTCTTTTTCGATATGGTCAACTATGGTTTTTTGGGTTTTGAGAGGTGGAACTATCAATAATGCATTATCAATACTATCTTGATTAAAAATCTTGGCTCCATATATGTTCTCGTTAGCACTATTTATCAAGTAAGTTTGTAAAGCATAATACCAGAAATTTAAATTTAAATTTGGGTTAGGTAAGATTGCAAAGATTGCCTCATTTGTATAGGTTGGCAACTCAACAAATGACACCTGTCCAACAGATAATTTAAAACTATACAATAAAGACCCAGTTGGTACAATTTGCATATTCTTTTTCTCTACAGCCAATTCTGTAATCTTGTTTTTACTTTCTTTTGTATATTTCCCACTTAAATCGGAAATCGTTATCCAATTAAAACCATTTTCGGAATAATAATTATTTTTACCCGTATCAGGAGTCGCACCAGTAACATAATCAAATATATATTTTAATTTCACAACCTCCCACCCCTCAGGAATTTTCCCAAGCCATGCAATCCCACTATCTTTCATCTTCATATTTTTTTCTACTCCTTTAGTTACCGCCTCGTGAATAATAGATTGTTTTTGCTCTTTGAGTAGCTCAATCATTTTTTTCTTATCATCAATAAGTTTTTTTATTTTGGCAGTTTTATCATCGAGGTAGTTGGCGATGTTTTTTTGGGTTTTGAGAGGGGGCTTAATTAAGATAGCATTATTAATGCTATCTTGGTTGAAAATTTTAGCACCATAAATGTTTTCATTCGCATTATTTATTAAGCAAGCTTGCAAGGAATAATACCAAAAATCCAAATTTAAATCCTTTTTTGGTAGGATCGCAAAAATGGCTTCGTTTGTATAAGTAGGTACGTCTACAAATGACATTTGCCCCACAGATAATTTAAAACTATATAACAAAGCTCCAATAGGTATAATTTTCATATTTTTTTCCTCCACTGCTAATTC
>JAOZKL010000050.1 GCA_029935375.1 Patescibacteria group bacterium
AGTCTATTTTATCACCTCCCCTCTCATCTTTTATAATTTTTGTAATAACTTTATACTCCACTTTTTCCTCTTTAACCGCTTCCTTGGTTTTTATTTGATTTATTTCACTTGCTAGTGTTTTGTACAAATTAGTTCGTTTTTGTTGTACTTTTTTAAGTTTTTCTAAAAATTCCGCATCAGTAGCTAAGTAATCTACGTTATTTTTACTTTTATTTACCACCTTACATTTACTCTTATGATTCTTAATTTTGTTTTTCTTAGTCCATTTTTGCTCAAATTTTGCTAACTCTTTGTTTGTAGCCTCTTTTTTCAACTTCTTTTTTCTTTTCACGTCTACACTTTCGCCCATAGCATGCCAATTTTTGACATTATATGTTTTTCTTACATTGACTGATAAGCCCTTTCGTGGGTTGATATTTATAAGATCAAATTTTTTGGATGTAGTCATATTTATTTCTTACAGAACCCTCCACCGAATCTTTCTATATATTAGTATACTCTAGATTTTTAGTTTATGCAAACACTTTTTTAGGTTTTTTTATTTCATCCAATTTTTTGTTGAGCAGATCTCTATTATGATTTTTCCACCTTGACTATTTTGCATTTTTAAGTCTGACTAGCTTATAACTTATTTATTATATGAAATATAGACTTGTCTGTGGTATAGAGGTTCATGTTCAACTAAATACAAAAACTAAGCTTTTTTGTAGTTGTGTTAACGAATATACACCAGATGACCCAAACAAAAATATTTGTGAGTTTTGCACGGGACAGCCAGGTTCTCTTCCATTGTTAAATGCAGAATGTGTAAGAAAAGCTATCAAGCTAGGGGTGTCATTAGGATCTACAATACCAGAAAAGACTAGATGGGATCGTAAGAATTATTTTTATCCAGACTTGCCTACTGGTTATCAGATTAGCCAGTTCGACAATCCTGTAGTGGAAGGTGGTAATATTGATTTCTATATAGAAAATAAAGACACTGGGGAATTTAGCAAATCTAATGTAGAAATTACAAGAGCTCATCTAGAAGCAGATGCTGCAAAGCTAATCCATGCTGGAGGTAAGACTATGGTTGATTTTAACCGTTGTGCAGCCCCTCTTATTGAAATTGTTACAGAACCTTGTATACATGAGATTTCTCAAGCAATGGCATTTGTAAATGAACTTCAACTATTAGTCAGAAGGCTTGGTATTTCTGATGCTGATATGGATAAAGGTCAGATGAGGTTTGATTGTAACATCTCTCTTCAAAATGCAGAACAGCAAAAAAATGATGAGTTGCCACCATATCGTGTTGAAGTAAAAAACATAAACTCTATCCGATCTATGGGCAGAGCTATGGAATTTGAAATCATAAGACAGGAGAAGATGCTCAATGATGGTAATATACCAAAGCAAGAGACTCGTGGCTGGAAAGATGATGAGAATGTTTCTGTTTCTCAGCGAAGCAAGGAAGATGCTATGGATTATCGTTATTTTCCAGAGCCAGATTTACAAATATTAGAAATATCTCGTGATGAGATCCCTAGTATTGAAGACTTGGTAGAATTGCCAAGTGTACAACGTGAGAGATATCTCAAGATTGGAATACCTCATCAGACAACAAATACTTTTGTAACACAGTCGAGAGCTGGCAAGGTTCTTGACTCTGTCATCGATATAGCAGATGCTGGAGATGAATATTCAGATAACATTGTGATAACAGCTGCAAATATTATCGCCGTTAATCTGATTGCAATATCCATAAAAGATGAAAAAAGTATAGAAAGTCTTATGAATCCAAGCAATATTATTGATTTGGCCAAATTGTTTGATTCCAAAAAGATAAGTAACAGTGGTCTAAAAAAAGCAATAGATTTTCTAATTACTAATCCTGACCTAGAGGCTAGGGAGATTGTTGCAACTAAAGGTTTGATGCAGGTCAATGATGATACTGTTCTTGGTGCTTTTGTAGATTTAGCTATTCAGAATAATCCTGCTCCAGTAGAAGAATACAAGTCTGGCAAGGTTCAAGTCATAGGATTTTTAATAGGTCAATGTATGAAAGAGTCTAATGGAAAAGGTAATCCGCAGAAATTTGGTGAGATATTGAAGAAAAAGATGATGTAAGCCTTTGCAATCTTTGACAAAAGTTGATTTTTCTGTTTTAATACAATTTATTATACTTGTTATTACAAGTTTTTGAATTTTTGAATTAAACATTTTATATATGAAAGCTCTTATTTTAGCTGCGGGCAATGGCACTCGCATGTATCCTATTTCCCTCACTACGCCAAAATTAATGACTCCTATTTTAAATAAGACAATTTTGGAGAGGCAGGTTGAAGTTGTAAAAGATTTTGTTAACGAAGTTATCGTTGTTATTAGCGATCCGGAGATAAATATAATGGCAAAAAGTATTATAGATTTTGTAGAAAAAACAGATCTTGGTATAAAAATAGTATTTGCTATACAAAAAGAAGTTAATGGCACTGGCGGAGCTCTTTTTGCAGCTAAAGATCATATAGATGCAGGGGAGAAATTTTTATGTCTCAATGGAGATGATTTGTATCATTATGATGATATTGAGAATATGGTGGCCAGTGGTTTTGCAGTATTAGGAACTGTTGTAAAAAATCCTAGCCAATATGGAATATTTGAAGCTGATAGTAACGATAATTTAATAAAAATTATAGAAAAACCTCAGCAATACGTTGGTAATCTAGCAAATACAGGTGCTTATTTATTAGATTCAACAGCTTTTGACCTATTTGATGATATTGAGATCTCTCCAAGAGGGGAGTATGAGATAACTGATATTTTGACGTTATTTGCAGAGCGTTTTCCTATGAAAGTTATAGAAACTAACAATTGGTCTTCCGTCGGAACTCCATGGGATATGTTATCTGTTCAGGAAAAATTAGTAAAGTTGGGACTACAAAAATTTGATAAAATTGACGGTGATATAGAAAAAGGTGTTGTAATAGATGGTAGGGTGAGCTTGGGTAAGGGTTCTGTTATAAAATCTGGTACTCGTATAGAGGGAGATGTGGTAATCGGAGAGAACACAATTATCGGCCCAAGCGCGTACATTCGTGGAACTACAACAATAGGGAGTGATTGTAAAATTGGTAATTTTGTAGAAATCAAAAATAGTATTGTAATGGATGCTACCAAGATACCACACCTTAGTTATCTCGCTGATGGTGTGGTTGGTAAGAATGTTAACTTTGGCTGTGGCAGTAAAGTTGCCAATCTTCGTCACGATGGAGAGACTGTAAAAACTATGGTAAAAGGTAAGCTGATGGATACAGGTCGTAGAAAATTTTCTACAGTGATAGGGGATAATGTAAAGCTAGGAGTAGATACATTAATATATCCAGGAAGGAAGATTTGGCCAAATAAAACAACAAGACCTGGTCAGATTGTAACAGAAGATATAATAGAGTAGATTGTAATATTAATATATTGTAATGCATGTTGAAATAGACAGATTGGTACGAAGCAGGCGTAGAAGTTTATCAATAGAGATAACAACTGATGGGCAGTTGATTGCCAGAGCTCCTATGTATATGAGTATGTCAAAAATCCAAAAATTTATTGATAGAAAAAGTGGTTGGATAAACGAAAAGCTGGCAGAAAGGCAAAATAAAAATAGCGAAATCACAAAAAAAGATTTTATAGATGGGGATTTATTTTTCTACTTAGGAAGCTATCATAAATTGCAAATTGTTGATATGCAGAGAGAGCCTTTATTGTTTGATGGTAATATATTTACTCTAAAAAAATCTAAGCAACAAAACGCAGAAAATATTTTTGTAAAATGGTATAAAAACCAAGCAAGAACTGTTTTCCAGGATAGGGCAAAGTATTATGCAGAAAAATATGGTTTTAATTTTGAAAAAGTAAAATTGAGCAGTGCAGACAAGAGATTTGGATCTTGTTCGTCCAAAGGCAATCTTAACTTTGTATGGAGATTAGTAATGGCGCCTATTTCAGTAGTTGATTATATCATCGTGCATGAACTTTGCCATCTCAAACAAATGAATCACAGTAAAAAATTCTGGGATTTGGTTTCTAGTATTTTACCTGATTATAAGGATCAAGAAAAGTGGCTAAAGCAGAACTCTCATATTTTACGAGTTAATTAAGATTATATTTAGACGCCAAAAAAGAGCCTTCGAGGCTCTATTCCATTTTTATAAATATAAGAATACTAGAATGGCATTTGCACATTCAACTCGTCTACATTTATTTCTGGAAGGCTTGTCTCTTTCACGTCATCTCCGCCCGCCTGTGGTTTATCATTGCTAGAAGTTGATTGTTTCTGAGGTCCTGCACTTGCATTTTCAGCTTTTAAAACTTCTGATTCTGATTTTGAACTAAGGATTTCAATTTCTGTAGCTGTAATATCTGTAGCATATCCTTTTGTTCCATCTGGTTTGTCCCATGATCTATTTTGTAGTCTACCAACTACACATACACGGACCCCCTTGGTTGTGTAAGATTCCATTATCTCTGCTGTCCTTTCCCATGCAGTGCAATTAAAAAACTGCGCTTGTCTGACTCCATCTTTTTTACCATCATCTACTGCAATGCTAAAACTTCCAACTTTTTTTCCTGATTGTGTTGTACGGATTTCTATATCCTTTGTCAACCTGCCTATCATAATTACTTTATTCATAAAATATTTTATTCGTTTAAATTTTCAACTGTAACAATCTCACTCGAATCCTTGTCTTCTTCCACTTCTTCATCAATTCTTTCAAATCTGTTATTTCCAAAGAATACAAAAAATAAAAATAATACATATCCAAGTATCTCATATATTAACCAAAATAATAATAAAATTCCAGTTAATTCGAACCAGCTAGCTTCTAATTTGTCAGAGGTTAGATTGTATATAGCAAAAAAGACAACTGTAATAATCAGTGAGACCAATTTTGCGATGATTCCTTCAAGTCCTCCAAAGTATTTTTTTCGAGTCATAGTTACTATTAATTATAGTAAACATTAGTTGTGTATTTTGTCAAATGTTTTCTTATCACTCTTTAATTATTTTTAGATATTGATTTAGTAAGTACTTGACAAAAACCGTTTTTATACTCATATTTTTATATATGTCAAAGGAAGAGCAAAACAAATCAGAAAACCTTGAAAATCTTGATGAAGAAACAAAAAAACATACAAAAGATGTTTTAGAAGAATTGATAAATAAAGAAGAAGAATCGAAGAAATTAGAGGCTGAGAAGTCGATTGATTCTAAGGTTGATTTGGATGACAGTTCTTTGGATGGTTATGATGGTGCAACTGCACAATCTGGTTTAGTTTCAGAAGATAGTAGGATAGAACCACGTATTCTTGAAAACGAGATGAGAACATCCTATTTGAATTACGCAATGAGTGTAATAGTTTCTCGTGCACTTCCTGATGTTCGTGATGGTATGAAACCTGTTCATCGTCGTATAATGTATACAATGCATAAGATGAATCTGACACCTAGCTCCAAATATATAAAGTGTGCTCGTGTTGTAGGTGATGCATTAGGTAAATATCATCCACATGGAGATGCTTCTGTTTACAATGCTTTGGCTCGTCTTGCTCAGGACTTTTCTATGCGTTACCAGCTTGTAGATGGTCAGGGAAATTTCGGTTCTATCGATGGAGACTCTCCTGCTGCCATGCGTTATACAGAATGTAGAATGGGAAAACCCGCTCCTTATCTTTTAGCTGATATTGACAAAGACACTGTTGATTTTGTTGATAACTATGATGGATCTAGGACAGAACCTTCTGTTTTGCCAGCACAGTTTCCAAATTTACTCGTAAATGGTCAAACTGGTATAGCTGTTGGTATGGCAACTGAAATCCCTCCGCACAACCTTCAGGAGGTTATCTCTGGTTTGTTGCATCTCTTGGATAACCCAGATGCGACCGTAGAGGACTTGGCTGAATACATAAAAGT
>JAOZKL010000051.1 GCA_029935375.1 Patescibacteria group bacterium
TCAGAGAATCAGCAAAGAAAAGAAAGTTCAATACTGAAATTAAAAGAACTAAAATCAAAGTTGAATCTATCTATACTCTCTAATGGAATGAAGGGTTTTAGTGAAGGTTTGAACAAATTAAAAGCTGAAATTGAACAACACCAGCCAAAATCTGAATCAATTATGAGAGAAGTCAAATCAATAGAAAATAAACTGGACAAGAAAGTTTGACAACTAACAAAAATAGTGCTTTTATCTATTAGTATAAATCAAATACTATGCTAAAACCAGTAACTCTAAAAAATGGATTAACAGTTTTACGATTGCCAAATAGTGACTCAAAATTATTTACCGTTGGCTTTGTTGCAAACACAGGCACTGCAGTAGAAAAAGATACTTACCCAATTGGGATTAGCTACCTCATAGAGCGCATGTTCAGATGTGGAACTGATAAACATCCATCCAAAAGATCTTTAAATACAGCGTTAGACACTATAGGTGGTAAATATGCGTCTATCACAGGACATGAATTGACAGAATACTATATAACAGTGCCAGAACAACACCAGTTTAAGGCTATCTCAATGCTTGCAGAAATTATACAGCGGTCGTATTTTGATGCAAGAGATCTAGAAAGAGAAAAAAGGGAGTTAGTAGAAGGTAATGATCAAGAAGAAACAGATCTAATATACGAAGGATCTTATCTTGGATTAGCCAATATCTATCAAGGCCATGGCTTAGGATATCCAATGCTGGGAGAAATGGATACAATAGCACAAATAAAACAAGGAGATATCCTTAATTACTTATCAGCGCAGTATCAACCAGAAAAAGCCTATCTCGTAATATCCGGCAACTTCAAAACAAAAGAAGCTACAGATCTTATGGGTCAAGAATGGTCATTCTGGAATCCTGCTCCAAAAAAATATAAAGAAATTAAAAATTTCAGAGTCGAAGATAAAAACCTGCCAAAAATGACCTATAATCAAAGAGGTAGCCAAGAGACTGAAATAGTTGCAGGGTTTATGCTAGGAGAAGGGATGCAACCAAGGAGAATAAAAATAGCCACAGCAGAAGATCAGGACTTATTAAATATGGAAAAAATTCAAGATAAATTCCTTACAGACTGGGCAACTCAAATGATGTTAAATACAATCTTAGGACAAGGCAAGTCATCAAAACTCTGGGTAAAAGGTATTGAAGAAGAAAGGTTGTTTAGTGGCATACAAAGCAATTTAGTGAGATTTTCTGATACAGGGTTTTTAGAGATTTCAGGAACTACAGACAATTCTCAGTTTACATTTGCATTAGAAAGTGCGTTATTAGTATTAGATAGTTTGAAAAAAACCACAACATCCATGAATGACATGGTCAAAACTAGAGAATATCTAAAAGGGCAAATAATAGCAGATCAAGAAAACTTACTATCCGCAACTGTTTGGCAAGTAGAAAACCTTATTGGATCAGGATTAACATTTGAAATAGAAGACCTAATAACAAAAATCAATAAAATAGAAGCAATACAAATAAGAGATCTCGCTAATAAATTATTTAAAAAAGAAAACTTCTTTCTATCAACATTAGGCACAGCAAAGAAAACAATGATGGTTGACAGACTTGTCGAAAAGTACTTATAATTTGAATATGGAAAACGAGAATGTGCATATTTCAGTCTTACTTGAAGAAGTAACTGACTTTTTAACAAAAAGAGACGGCGTAAAAAATCCTACAATATTTGATGGAACATTAGGGGGTGGTGGACATACAAAAGAGTTTATAAAAAATGGAGCTACTGTCTACGCCTCTGATCTTGATAATACTGCGATTGATACTGTTAGACAAAGTATGGGTGACGATTCAAATAAAAAATTATTTACAAGCAACTCTAGTTTTTTGGAATATTTAGAAACCTTTGATAATGAAAGTTTTGATGGTATATTACTTGACCTTGGATTTTCTAGCAATCAATTAGAGTTTAGCAACCGTGGATTTAGCTATCAGAAACAAGATGAGGTATTAGACCTGCGATATGACATGGAGAGAGGAGAACCTGTTTGGAAAATGATCAGCAGGATGAAAGATGAGAAAGAACTCGGAAATATTTTATACAGATTTGGTGGAGAATATCTCAGTGGAAGAATTGGCAGGGCTTTGCATAATTTTATAATAAAACAACAAGGACAAGCTCCAACTGTAGGTCAGGTAGTAGAAACAGTGACAAATGCAATACCAAAAAAGTTTAGAAACAAAACAAACGCAACTCTCAGCCGCGTATGGCAAGCACTAAGGATATGGGTAAATGACGAGCTAAATATTCTCACAGACTTTCTACCAGTAGCACAACAAAAATTAAAGAAAAATGGAAGACTTGCAATTATCTGTTTCCACAGTCTAGAAGATAAAATAGTAACAAAATTCATGCGTAAAGTTAGCAAAACTTATGAATTAGACGAAATGGGCAACCGCGGACAAGACTATAAAATATTAACTCCAAGACCTGTCAAACCAAGTGAAGATGAAGTGGAAAGAAACAGAAGAAGTAGAAGTGCAACGTTGAGAATTTTGGAAAAATTGGTGTGAAAAGATACAAAGATGGCAACCAAAAACTAGCTTAGAAAAAAGCTATTTTATTTTACAATTTTTGACAGTTGGGCTGCCAATAATCTCTCCAGTACTTACACCAATTACAGTAATATTATCACCCTTGCTTAGCTCCGCAGCTTCAGAATTATTACTAAAACTACAGCTGACAGATGTAAAACTATATTCCCCTCCACACTTTAGATTAACAACAGCATTATCTGAAAAATCTGATGATATAGAATCGACTTTGCCAGTTATTTCTAGTTTACTGTCTTTATATTTAGCATCTGCTTTCACTTCATTGGATTCATAATCAGCACATAATCTGTCTGCTGTAACTCTCAAAGCGATAGCATCATCTATTGAAACTTCTTTTTCAATAACATTTCCATTTTCATCAACAGATTTCACTATAACTTTTTCGTCACCACTTGAAGAAAACACTCCTATTCCAATAATAACCAGTAAAATCAAAAGTGCTGTTAAAAATTTATGTCTAATAAACCAATTCCTCAAATCAGCCTGACACTCAGGACATCTTTTTGCATTTACATTTATATCTTTGAAACATTTTGGGCAACTCTTTGTAGTACTCATAATATATATAATAATAAGGATTAACTAAACATATCCAATATAATGGATAGCAGTATATTAATAAGTTTTATAACTTTTTAGTAAATGTCAAGTGTTTCAGAAAAAATTGCAAAAAGACTAAAAAGAAGAAGATTAGCACTAAAAATGAGCCAACACAAAGTTGCAATAGATATAGGGTCTGATTTAAAATACGTTGGAATGGTCGAAAGATTAGAAATAAACCCAACCGTCAAAATGCTAGTACGTATTTGCAAAACATTAGGAATATCACTTGAGGAATTATTTAAAGACTTGTGAGACTCAAAACAACCCATCAAAACTATAAGCATTTTTTATAATCTTTAACTCATCATTCTGAATTGTGACAACATCAAACCTCCATTTATAATCCCTAAACTGAGGGTTTTTGAGAAGAAAAAACTGATATGCTTTGTATAAATTTAAAAGCTTTGTCCTTGTAACCTGTTCTGCAATATTGCCAAACTTATTATTTGTCCTTGTCTTGACCTCAACCATCACAATCAGATTATCCTTTTGAACAATAAGATCAATTTCACCAACTCTTCCCTGCCCTCCTTTTTTATAATATTCAAAATTCTGAGCAACAAGACAAAAACCATCTTCATTATATTTTTTCAAAGCTTTATCCTCACCCACCCTGCCTATTTCAAAATTATTAATCATAAATTACTTTTTAGAAACCTTTAGTTGATACGCAAGCGCAAATGATTTTATCAATTTTATCAAAGATTTTAACCCATTTAATCTCACTTGAGATAATTTTGCATCTAGACCAAACAACACAATCCATCCTAGATCATCATCAATAATTTCTTGCAAACTACAGCTAGAGTAAATATAACGAACCATGGCCAATATACCTCTAGCTAAGTCAGAATCGCCATCAACAAAAATTCGTAAAGTATTATCCTCGTTCAACTCAGCAAAAACCCAGGCAACTGTATTACAACCCCTTACAATATTAGATTCTGTTCTGTATTTTTCTGGAAAAACAGGTAATTTCTGACCCATATCCATCATTGCCTGATACCGCTGATCCCAATTGTCCATAGAGTTTAAGACACTGGCAATTTGATCTATATTTTGTTTAATCATATATCTTATTTTTTTAAGAATCGTGTAACAAGCGACTTATTCACAACCGTAGCCAACTCATCGCTCACTGATGGGAAAATAATCTTCTCTGAATAATCCATACCCTCAAAATCTGATTTGGCTTCTAGGCTTTTGGCAATCATATAATCACGTAGTTTTGGATTTTTTGGTAGGCACGAACCATGCAGATAACAGCCTATTACATTCTTATAAACACAGCCCTCTAGATTATCATCAATATTATTACCGTTACCAAATAAAACTTTACCAAGAGGCTTGACATTCTTATTTAAAAAAACTGTTTGACCTCCATGATTTTCAAAACCAACTAATTTAACACCTTTCAGATCTGGAATCGAACAATCGACTACAATATTACCAACGGATCGAGAGCCTACAGATGTATCTAAAGATTTGGTAAAAACTGGTAATATATCAAGCCCGTCAATAATAGTACCATCACCTCCTACAAATTTCTTCCCAAGAAGTTGATAACCACCGCATATTGCGAACAGACAAACTCCTTTTTCAATATCATTTTTCAACCTACTAGATTTGCTCAATAAATCCTGACAAACATTATATTGATCTTTATCTGCACCCCCACCAATAAAATAGAAATCAGACTGCGCAGGTAGACTATCTCCAATTTCAACATTTTGTACAATTACTTCAAAACCAATTTGAGTCAACCTCCTACGCAAAGCAATTATATTGCCATAATCACCGTATATTGCCATACTCTTTGGATATAGATGTGTAAGATAGTATTTCATAGAAGAAGTAAGAAATAATTCACCATTTTTGTCAAACAAAAAAACTGCTAGCATAACTAGCAGTAAAAGAAAACAGTTTGAAAACTATTCAGATTTATCTTCTGTTTTATCTTCTGATGACTTTTCATCTTTTTTAGCATCTACTTTTTTTGCCACTTCTTTGTTTCCAGAAATTGCTTTCAAAATAGCCTCGCCAAAACCAAAGGCAAAGGCCGCTGCTACCAATGATGAGATGAGAGAAACGTAGAATCCTATACCTAATAAATCAGCAAAATTATATGATGATCCATAATCATTAGCTCCTACAATTCTAAAGAAAAACAAGAGTGTAAAACCTGCAACTACTGCAGTACCAGCTTTGTAAGCTAATTCAATTTGATTTTTTTTGATAGGCAGTGAAATACCAATTTTTGGCAATAGCCAAACAACAATTAGAGCCATAGCGGCTAAATTACCAATAATAGTACTACCGTGCCAAGAGTTTAAAGTATAACTATGACCAAGATATGCACTAACTGAAATCCATGGCAAGAAACTAAATACCAAATAAGCTACAACAGCTAACAACATTACCTTCATTGTTTTTTTCTCCTTTTTGAAATCTTGTGAAACTTCTGAAAAATCAACAACATCTTTTTTCTCCTCCTCTTCTTTTGACATATATAAATAATAATTTTGTTAAAACTATACAAAATCATTTGATATTTTTCTAATTTTGTCAATATGGCTACTATAAATATGAAGAGGGTT
>JAOZKL010000110.1 GCA_029935375.1 Patescibacteria group bacterium
TGATTCTCTGCTGCTGAGAATTCAATAATAATTGTTTTTAGTTTTTGTAGGATGTTTTTTGTATCGTTTTTTATCTGATTTCTCACTTTTTTCACTTCTTGTTTATTCGAATTAGTGTAAATATGACCTCCAAGTTCTTTGTATGCATTTCTATTTCTATCATCAAGAATTCCAACAGTTCCCTTTAACATTTCTCTTATATTGTTCATATTTATTTTTTATAACTTTCCCAATACTCTCCAACATCGTCGAATTCCTTGCTGTTTACTATTTCTTCTAACATTTTATTATACTCGTCTGTATGATTTAGTGGCAGCAACTTCTTGTATTTATCTTCTTTTTTACAAAGTTTTTCAACAGAGGTTTTTATGCCATTTAATACTTCAGAGCATTGCATTGCTGGAGATTGTGTATGCCCTGTGTTTTGTATCATCCTTACCAGGAAACTTACTTTTTTTGATAATTCTTTTTTTAAGGATGTTATCCCGGCTTTTCTCCCAAATCTTTTTGTACTTTTGTTTAAATTTTCTTTTAATTCGTTAATTTCCGATATGTGCTGATTCTGATTTTTCGCTGTTGTAATATAGTATTCGCTGTTTATATCTACTATTTTTTCTTCTAGTTTTTTGATAGCCTCAAATGGGTTGATTTTGCACATATCCGCTTCCATTTTCTTGGCCATTATTGTATTTTTTCTTTTAAAGTTTGCTAACTCTTTTTTGGTATCTTGTGGGTCTTTTTCTGGAGAATCCAAGTCATAGGCATCTCCAACTTTGTCATACTCTGGATTGTTTTGTATCTCTTTAAATATATCTGAATATCCTCTATTTTTCATACTACAGTTCGATTGTATACTTAATATATCATATTTTTACTCTCTGGTCAACTATAGTTTGCCTCTGTTGACAATTTTGATATTAATTATAAGGGTTTGAGTATGACAAAAAACAGTATAGATCCTAAGTGTTGCTCTGGGGTATGCCAAAGTTGCGGAATGCCAATGAAAAAAGACCCAAATGGTGGGGGAGCAGAAAAAGATGGCTCAAAAAGTTCTAAGTATTGTTCTTTCTGTTATCAAAAAGGCGAATTTACTTCTAGTGAGATAACTACTCCGGAGGAAATGCAAAAGTTTTGTATCAATATAATGAAAAAAGAACAAAAAATTCCAAAATTTATTGGCTGGATACTAACACGAGGTATACCAAAGTTAGACAGGTGGAAGAGATAAATTATGCATATTTACTTCTGTGGTATTGGAGGCACGGGACTTTGTCCACTTGCGCAGTTATGTTTGGACTGTGGTTGGAGTGTGAGTGGCTCAGACTCGATTGAGAGTGTAAACACTGAGTTGTTGAAAGAGAAGGGGGTTGATGTCAAGATAGGTCAATCTGATGGTTGGGTAGAAAAAATAGATAGTAAAGATCAAATAGATTGGTTTATATATTCTGCTGGGATTTTGTCAAATCACCCTGAAAGGCTTTGGGTAGAAAAAAATAGTATAAAACAAACAAAGAGAGATCGATTGCTTAATTTTATTATAGAACAAAATAATTTGAAATTGCTTGCAGTGTCTGGAACCCATGGAAAAACGACATCCACTGCAATGTTGGTTTGGCTTTTTAAACAATTTGATATACCGGTTAGC
>JAOZKL010000111.1 GCA_029935375.1 Patescibacteria group bacterium
ATTAAGTTTTAATCAAGGAACTTCAATAAAGGGGTTTACAAAAAACGATATTGAAACAATGAAACTAAACCTTCCTTCCCTCACTGAGCAACAAAAAATCGCCACTTTTCTCATCTCCGCAGACAACTGGATAGAGAATCTAAAATCTCAAAAAGAGAAACTGGAGGAATACAAAAAAGGGCTAATGCAAAAACTGTTTCCACAGAAAGGTCAAAAAAATCCCACCTTGCGTTTTTCTGGATTCGCAGACGACTGGGAGGAGAAGAAATTGGGAGAGGTTTTAGACTATGAACAACCAACCAACTACATTGTAAAAAATACTGAGTATAAGAACAATTATAAAACTCCAGTCTTAACAGCTGGTAAAAGTTTTATCTTAGGCTATACTAATGAAGTTTTTGATATATTTCATAATTACCCAGTTATAATTTTTGATGATTTTACAACATCGTCGCAGTTTGTGGATTTTGAGTTCAAAGTAAAGTCTTCAGCAATGAAAATATTGAAGCCAAAAAGCAATACAAATATAAAATTTATCTTTGAAGCAATGCAACAAATAAGATATGATATTGGCGGACATGGAAGACACTGGATTTCAAAATATTCAAAACTCAAAATTAACCTTCCATCACTTCCAGAACAAACCAAAATTGCAGATATTCTTACGGCAGTAGACAAGGCAATAGACGCCAAGCAAGTACAAATTGACAAAACACAAAAATGGAAACAGGGTCTGATGCAACAATTGTTTGTTTAAAATATATAATTTTATGAGTGAAGAGAAAGTAGAAAACATTTTAATAGAAGAAAGTAATAGCGGCAATGTAGAGATTGGGTGTAATTTTATTACAGGTGATAGTAATATATCATTGCCACCAGAAGTTATGAGAAAACTAGGATCTTGGTTGGGTGAATGTTTTTCTTTTGCACCAAAAGCTTCTCAGTTCGTAGGTAATCTTTTGTTTGATTTGCCGGATTCTTGGTTAAAGCAAAAAAGTAAAACTCACGCATTAAAAAATTTAAATAATTATTTAGTAATGTTATCGTCTGTTGTAAAATATGCTGGAGATAATAATATTAAAATAAGAGGAGAGGTGCAATACGAAGATTTTTTTATTACAATTGGAGGGGAAGCCTCAAAAATCGAAGAAAAATCTAATCCAGAATTGTTTAATATTTGGAGAGATCTTATATTGAGCTACCTTGAGGGCGATAATCGACATAGAGAACAATGTGTAAAATATTCAAAATTATTATCTACATTAGACTCTAGAGATGTTCGTTATCTAGATTTATTATACAATAAATTATTCAATTATGATGAAAGGAATCAATCCAAGCCTATAACTAAAAAAGATTTTGATGCAGATGATGCAACTGTCGTATATTCTGAGTTAATACGGCTATCTGAAAAACAACTAATTGCATTACAAGGTAATGGTACAGGCCCTATAACTGGTAAAAGTGTGTCTACTGTTTTTAATTTAGGTCGTTTTAAGTTTGACAATTATCTTGTAATACATATAAATCAAGAAATAAAGGAGTTTGTTGACTTTATGAATCGATACAGTAAATAACCATGTCAACACAAATTGACAAAACAAAAAAATGGAAACAGGGTCTGAT
>JAOZKL010000015.1:0-11511 GCA_029935375.1 Patescibacteria group bacterium
ACTATTTTTCAACTTAATCAAATCAAGTGTTGCACTTCGGTTGACAATTTAAGAACTACATCTTGACAAAATCGATTGAAACAGTAAGTATTGTTTTGTTTATATAAAACTAAAATATTTTTAATATGTTCAAAGGTGTAAAAAATGCAGCAAAGATGGTTTCATCTGCAAACAAAGCAAAAAAACAACAAGAAAAACTTCAGAAATTACTTAGCTCTGTCAAAGTAACAGGTAATAGTAAAAATGAAAAAGTAAGTGTAGTTATCACAGGAGATCAAAAAATCCAGAAAATAACTATTGATCCAGCTCTAATATCTTTTGTGTACGAAAATTTCACATCACAAGGAAAAGAAGATAGTATGATGTCAAAATCTATTATTGAAGCGGTGGACGATGCTATTGGCAAGGTTCAAGGAGAGGTTGTAAAAAAAGTACAAGAAAGCGGATCAATGGGAGATCTAATGGGTATGTTACAAGCTGCTAGTGGAATGTAAATAGAATCTAATATAATACAGAGTCTTAATAAAAAAACTCAGTTTATTTTGGGTTTTTTTTATTTTAACAGATTATTTCATAAAGAGTATCGAAGTAAAACAAAAACATTGACAAAAGCTAAATATTAACTTCTTATGTTAAACGATATGAATTATTCAGAAATTTCATTATACATAGGAATATTAGGAATGTTGTTGATATTATTTGCTTTTTTATTAAATCAGCTAAATATCTGGAAAAACGACAACATAAGATATGATGTAGTGAATTTCATTGGAAGTTTGTTTCTAGTTATCTATGCTATTGAAGGTAAAATGATTCCGTTTCTAATACTTAACTTAGTATGGACATTATATTCTGCTGTAGATATAGTAAAAGATATAAGAAAAATGAAAAAATAATATTATGAAATACTTTTATAGATTAGGACACATTCCAGAGCTTGGAAAAATAGAATATAAATCTGTCAGTGAGTCTGAAATTGAAAACAGCACCACAAAATGGATTATTACAGATAACTCAGTAAATACACACAAAACAGGATCCTTGGTATTTGGAGGTGTTGTGCACCATATATGGAACCAAAAAACACTTAATCTAAAAGACTTTCAAAAAACTTTGTCAAATATAATAAAAGAGTCAGATGGCAAATATAAAAAAGTGGGATTTGCGGTGCTTCCAAAATTAAGAAACAATCTTTTACAACAGATAAAAAAAGCTGGTGCAAAGAAGATAAATATAATATCTAGATCTGAACCAAACTTTGGCAATTGGAAAGGCTTGAAACACTGGTTTATTACATTCTCCATTGATGATAAAATATATCTCGGAGAAATTACAAGCTTTAGTAATCAAGAATTTTGGGCTAAATTAGACACAAAATTACCACATCTCGATATGAAAAGAGGTATAATAAATCTTAAACTAGCTCGTAGTCTCAACAATCTTACCAAGAATAAGAATGTATACGATCCGTTCTGTGGACAGGGCAGATTATTAATAAGCGCGATGGATATAAAGACTAACTATATAGCTAGCGATATTGATGAAGAAGTCTTACCAGAACTACAAAAGAACTACGAAAAAGCAGTTCAAGTTTGGACAAATAAATGGCAATATATTGAAAAAAATGACGATATAAAACTAGCAACTATTAATTCCATTGAAGCAATTGGCGCCCAACAAATTGACACATTAAAGAATGATAATCTAAAAGATTTTAGTATTGTTACAGAAGGTTATTTGGGCAAAACTTTCGGCAAAAATCCAAAATTGAAAGAAATAACAGAACAGTGGGAGAAGATAAAAAATATATGGATAAATACTATCAGAAAATCAGAAGAAGTGGGTATAAAAGAAATTGTGTTTTGCTTGCCATATTATCCAAGTTATAGACCACCAGGTTCTAACAAAGTAGAGCCATTGATACCAGATTTTATACAAGATCTGAATGAAGGCACTGATTACCAATATGAAAAACTTGGAGATGAAACAGAATATATATTATATACAAGAAAAGATAGCAGGACAGGACATCTTATTTTAAAATTAACAAAGCGATAAGTTCTGTTAATCAGAACTGTTTAGACTAACAACATCAGAAGGTGTTGTTGATAGTTTTCTTTCGAAATCTTCTTTATGGTCAGCATAGTAACCACTTACGGCCATACGAATTATATCTATATCTTTCAATAGCGGGTACTTACCATGCATATTACTAAGAATTACTTCAAAATCCTTATCTATTGTTAAATTTATTCTCTTTGTTTTTGATCTAGACCTAACTGTGATCTTACGAGCCGTAGACTGACCAATCTCTTCTTCTTTTGATGACATAATAAATATTATAAAATATTAATACAACATATACCATATAATACAAAAGATGTCAAAGAGTTACAATAAGCAACATATAATAATTTTAGCTGTTAGATGTTTTTATTATATTCTCTAGAAGTGAAACAACTGTCATCGGCCCTACACCACCAGGAACAGGCGTAATAAAAGAAGCTTTTTCTTTCACATTATCAAAATCAACATCGCCAACAATCTTCCCATTAATATTCCTGTTCATACCAACGTCAACAATAACAACTCCACTTTTTACCATATCAGCAGTAATTAACTTCTCTTTACCTACAGCAACTATTAGTATATCTGCATGTCTTGTAATTGCTGAGAGGTTTTTTGTCTTACTATTACAAACAGTTACAGTCGCTCCTCTATTGATCATCATAATTGCAATAGGTTTCCCTACAATATTTGACCTACCAACAACAACAACCCTTTTTGATACATATTCTACATTATACTCATCTAACAACCTAATAATACCTTTTGAAGTAGCTGGCACCATAACCACATCCTCTAGCTTTTGAGATGCAATAACACTACCAATATTAAAAGGGTGGAAGCCATCCGCATCTTTCTTGGGATTTATTGCGCTAATAAACTCATTCTGGAACTTCTTCAATTTGTCTGGCAATGGTAGTTGTAAAATGAAACCGCTAATCTGATTGTTATTATTCAACTCCGAAATCAAAGACAGCAACTCTTTTTTACTAGCAGATTCTAGCAAATTGAATCTCTTGAAACCAATTGAAGTCTTTTCACAAGACCTTTCTTTGTTTTTTATATAAGTTTGTGATGCTTTATTGTTACCCACTGAAATAACACCAAGGGTTTTACCCTTGCCAGTTTCAGAGGTCTCAATTTCTTTAATAATCTTATTTCTGAGTTTCTTGCCATCTAATATCTGATACATATAGTTGTAATCATCAAAATATACACAATAAAACCATAATTGTCAATTATACATAAAAAACTAACTGCAATGAAGCAGACCAGCGATATAAGAAGAGAAAATGCGTCTTTAATGTTTTTATCTTACAACTCTAAAACCGAAATGATCATTCCCTCTAGCTGCTTCTGTGAACCTACAATCAGAAATTTTACACATATCCGCCGGTCTTGGCCACGCTCCATCTATCTTCGTCATCAACAAGCTAGACCCCATTGCCCTGCAATTATACTGACTGCCCTCTGACTCATTTGTTCTCGTCTATTCTGTAACACCGCCGCCCAAATCATATAACCCATAAGGATTGGGCGCAAAACTCATAACGGGCTGTGCATATCCTTTGTGCTTTCCGCCATTTCTAGTTGCTTCTCCATTATAAACACTGTTAGTGTGGTTAATAGTTCCATCATCTGTTGAATATATCCTATCTTCATAACCACCTTTTCCAGCCCATTGATATTCCTGATAACTTGGCAATTGATAGCCGTAAAAATCTGCGAAAGCTTTCGCACCATAATAAGAAATGAAATTAACAGGCCAATTTTCTACTTCGCTTTGTGTGGGAAGAGTAGGATCTTGCGCATCGAGATGGCCCACTAAAGTAATATTTTCTTTTATGGTTCCGTCTGCTTCATGAACATCATTTTCATAAAACGAAACCATTGTTTTTCCATCAAGTGGCTCAGCGTCAGCAGGCCAAAAATCTTGAAGCTCTGCCCAATCAGTTATTTCATCAACAACATCAGGATAAACTGACTTGTCAAAGTAAGATTCCCAGTTAACTTTTTTTGGATCAACCACACTAAACTCTTTTTTCTGCTGATCATGCTCGATCATAGATCTATTCAGTGGATTCTCCATTTCCCATAATTCATAAACCCCATCGTTATTATGATCTTTTATAACTCTATAACCCAGAAGGTCTGTCATAGAATTGCCGTCTTTGTCATACACTAGCCAACTAGTAGCCAATGGCTCATCAATCTGAATAAGATCTTTATCCAAAGCCTCATTCAAAAAATCTACATATTGCTGGTTTGTAACTTCGGACTCGCTCATTTCAAAACCTCCCAAATCAGGTACTGATTTGAAAATTATTGATGATGGAATAGTCGGTGTTTCAGATGTATTATTGGATTCCAAAAGATCATCACTCACTACATCATCTATGTAAATACCGTCGCCTATTCTGCACTGCTCTGGGTGAGATTCGCTTATCAACCCACCTTCTATTTTGCACTCTTGGTAATTCGTCACTTCCAACTCATCACTATTTCCACCTTGATAGTGTATATAACCTGCAACTCCCGATACTAATATAACCGCTATTACTAATACTGTGATTATCGTTGATTTTTTAAACATACTGTTTTTATTACAACGCAGCCCAATTCATCACATGTTTTATAGTGAAAAAACAGCATCTTATAAAGTATTACACTAAAAACCAAAAAAGGTTACAAAAAAACTACACATCTTCTCGCAATAAACTCTTATTCACAATTCTGAAAAATGAAGAAACAAGATATCCAAAATTAGTAGCAAAAAGTATAATATATATGTATCTACCTACAACAGGTACAAGGTTGATAAAATATAAAAATATTATAGAAATGATTATAATTATGCCAAATTTTAATTTTATACCAAATGAATTTGCAACAATATTAGCAATAAATATAGGAAGATATATTGAACTAAGAGCCAAAAAAATCCATATTAAAGCTGTAATCAATATAGTATGCAATAACAAAGCGCCAAAAGTAATTACGGATAATATAAAAAATAATACAGGACCTGCTATATACCCTAAACCTTTAAACAAATCAAAGATTATATCAACATTTAATGATATTTCTTTATTTTTCAGTCTCCTTCTCTTGTAAAGAAACAAAGCCAAGACAGTAGTTAACAATATAGAACCAAAATCCCAAAGCAAGAATTTAACCAACATTGGATTGGAAGTTGTTTTTTCCAGCCCAATGCCCATATAACTAGACCACTGAAAATAACTACTATCTATTGTTTGCTTGATATCTCCATGAACCTGATCATCAAGACTGTCTCCGGAATAAGAACTATAACCGCCTGAGAAATCTCCTTTGACAGCAGAATGACTCATAGAAAAAATATCAGAACCAACTATAAGATCGCCAGCAATCCAGGCATTATCAATCTGAACATTTTGAGCTATTATAATAACATCACTAAAATAATATCCAGTTAATCTCACCTCAGAACCAATTACCCTGACTGACCTCTCAACATTAGCAATAGACAAATCGATTTTGTTACCAACAACTAAAATACCTCCAGTTATACTTTGACTGTTTATGGTTATTCCTTGTCCAACTGCAAAAACATCCTCCTCTATATCAGATTCTATCGAGATATCATTGCCTAATGTATAAAGATTTTTCTTTGGCTCGGTTATAATCGTATCTCCTATATTATTTGTATTTACAAAGTCTGCAGCGGATACAGATGGACTAAATAACAGAACAATGACAATGAAGGCCAATATAAAATAACTTAAAAAATTTCTTAAAAATAGCATATCTTTTCTTTTAATTAATTATAAAAATATAAATGAATTTATTTGTCAATTTCATTATCAATAGAATCTTCTTGAATCAAAATAATATCTTCAACTTCGTGAACATCAACTAACCTTGATTTTGTTACCATCACAAACCCTTCGTCAGTAAGAGTTGCAAGGCTAAGCTCAGTCACCTTATCTTGCTTAAATTGTATTACATCATCTGAATTATACAAGTTACTACCAACTACAACGTATTTCCATTGAACAATACGATTTTGATTTGTTCTTGCTCTCAAATATATCGTATCCTGCGGTTTTAGATCAGATAAGTTTTTCAACACACCACTCTCTTTACTAGAACCATATAAATAAGTATTTCCAACTTGACCCGGAAGCTTTGTATCTTCATAATAGACTAAAGAATCCTGCAATTCATCTTCAACTAAATCTTCAACTCCCCATTTTACAACAATATCAAACAAATCTAATTCATCAATACTCAAAAAACCATCTTCTGATGTATTTGGAACCTCATTTAAATAATTATTTAATTCCTCACTGTATCCATTACTTTCTTTCATCTGAGCCAGTACTTGCTTGCCAAATCTTTTTGCCACCTCATCTTTGTTTACCTCTAAACTTTGACCTAAATCACCAGATAAATAATCTAATACATCTATTTTACCATTATTATTACAGTCTCTATTATCTGGATGACTATGTAAATAAAACTCTTCAATATTAGTCAATCCGTCTAAGTCTAGATCTTTGTCATATTCTTCATTACTACCTGTAATGCTCTCAATCCATGCTATGTAATCTTGTCCATACATAGTATTTGCATACGCAAGTCTGGTATCTTGATACTTTGTCTCTATCGTAGTGCTAAATATTAAACTAAATAGTCCAATTGCAGCCAAAAATATACCAGTAAAAGCAAACTTATGCCTAATCTTCCACTTATTACGTTTAATCTTTTTATCAGATGATTTTGCTTCAAAACTAGCTTCAAAGCCCCGATCAAACACAATACTGCCAGAGGCTAAAGATGAGTTATCAGATGCTATATTAGATACATTAAGATCCTTTAATGAGCGCTGGTGCTGCATTTTAAACTCACCAGATTGAAACCGAGAATGCAACTCTTTAACACACTTTTTCTTTATCAATTTCTGCAAAGCCAATTCCTCTTTCATTACAGGCTCTAACTTATTATCAAAAGATGGGGTAGAGTTAGATTCTTTATATATACGGTGACTTCTTCTTACATTTTCTTCAATAATATTACTCTTGGCTTCGTGTACAATATTGGACAATGGAGCAACTATGGAAAGTAGATGAGCCCTCTGCCCTGTTTTCAGAGTACTGAGATACAATTGCCTTTCAAACTCATTAGATAGAGAGTTATAGTAATTTACAACAGTTTGCCATTGATTAGATTTGTTTGAACTATTTTGATTAATCATACTTCTCTACTTTTTAGGGAGTTTTCTTACTTTTCTGAAATCTATATCTAAATTTTTCAATATCTGCTCTACCTTAAAGGCCATTAATTTCTCAATTTTTACAAAAACCACAAAGGTACTGTGTCCATATCCTATGGAGCCATCTACTCTGTTAACTATATGAACACCTTCTTCTGCAAGAATCGTAAAAAACACTTCAACATCATGCAAATCCTCCTGAAATTCAAGCCTTAAAACAACTGGCCTATCAGTCATGTTTAACAAAACATTGTGATTTAACAAAGCAAGACCGATCCAGATCTGTAAATCTGCTAAATTAATATGAGCAATCCAGACATCAAGGTAATCTTTAACACCACCGAAATATAATCGCTCTAAAAAATTTGATATGGATCCAGCTAAAATCATTACTGAAGAAATTGGATACTTATCCATTAATCTAGTTTTGTATAAAATTAAAATTGTGAAAATAATTATAAAAGCAGTTACTTCAATTGCGATATCTAGTCCAAAAGGCCTTGAATTCACAATATAATTTAATCCAGTCTTGGGCAATACTAGAGATACACCAAAATTTAGTCCTATAAAAATAAAACCGAAAACACTAGCAATAGACCATCTAACTTTTCGCCATTTAATCAGACTCTTGAGCTTACCTACTAAATTAAAAGACATTAAATAAATAATCAACTAAATACCTACTTATAGTATACCAAACAAAACTATTCTTTACAAGCTATTTTTTAAACAAAGTGAAGATTTAAAACTGTTATAAAATCCCAGAAAATAATAAGATTAGAGAAATAATAAAACCAGAAATTAATCCTCCAATATGCCCCCAATTATCTAGGCGAGTTCCTGGCACAAATGCAATAGATAGATTTATAGCTATTATTATAGTTAAACTACGAAGAAGGCCCCAACTCTGAGTAATAAAAGCAAGTGCTAAAAGAGCTCCTATAAGACCAAATATGGCCCCACTTGCCCCAACACTTGGCTTTGGATTGAACCAATAAGACAAAAGAGACCCTCCTATACCAGATAAAAAGTATAGAATTAAGAAACCAATAGATCCAAAACTAAATAATATACTGCCACCAACATTCCAGAGAGAGTACATGTTTATAAACAAATGCATTTCTCCACCATGTAAAAAAGTTGATGTGAGAAGACGATAATACTCTCCATTATCTATATCAGTGTTACTCTTCCAACCCATTTGCATAAAACGAAGCCTACTAGAAACAGGTCCATCACTGAAGTTTCTGATAAAAGGTAAGAAATGAACTAAAATATTAGCTCCGATAATAATATACAATAAAGTTACAGAATACATATAAATTAATTTATTTTAGATATTTTTACTTGCTTTGGAAGAAAGTACCCAAGCAAAAGACCAGCGAGCATCCCACCGATATGGGCCCAATTATCTATCCCAGTGCCCACAATCCCAATAAAAAGATTGATTCCGACAACATATCCAATACTTTTGAACATTTTTTTCGATTTGGTTTGTATAGAAAAAGCTAACAAAGCACCAACTAATCCAAAAATCGCCCCGCTTGCTCCAATACTAACCGCAGGGGTTAAAAAATAAGAAAATAAAGAACCCGCAACGCCAGACACGAAATAAATAGTTAACAATCCATAAGATCCGTACAGCCTAGAAACTATTGGAGCAAGAACTATCAAAGAATACATATTAACAAACAAATGTAGTATGTTACCATGTAAAAACATTGATGTAATCAAACGATAATATTGACCAGAAGCAATAGCTTCGTTATTTTTGGCAAAAATATCGATAAAGTATTCAATACTGTTTGTAAACCCTCCTCCAAAACTAAAAAACCTGGGAAGAAAATAAACTATCGTATTAATAGCAATAATAATTAACGAAAATAACTCTAGTATCATAAAAAATAAATTATCTAATTATCAAAGACTTTCCGGTCATCCCTTCTGGCACTGCAATACCAAGCAACTCTAAAACTGTAGGAGCTATGTCTCGTAACCCACCATCTCTTATCTTAGAATTTGAAAAACCACCTTGATGATCAGAAATAAATATACAGGGAACCTTGTTAGTGGTGTGTGTCGTGCGCAAGTTCCCACCCTGATCTTCTGCATTACCATGATCGGCAAAAACTAAAATATCATAATTATTATTAAGAGCTTTTGTTATAACCTTCTCGACCTGAGAATCTACAGCCTCTACAGCTTTTATCGTTGCTCCATAATCACCAGTGTGACCAACCATATCACAATTTACAAAATTTAAAACAATTAAGCTATGCTTATCATCATCTATTTGCTTACAAACAGAATCCGCCAATTCAACAGAACTCATTTCTGGAGTACTATTATATTTTTTGACTCTTGGAGAATCTATCAAGACCCTATCTTCACCAATCAAAGCAGATTCTTTCTGTGCATTAAAGAAAAACGTAACATGTGGATATTTCTCAGTTTCACTTATTCTTAACTGCTTTAATCCTTTTGAACTTATAATCTGACCCAATGTATCTTCAACTATAATATCTTTGAATAAAACAGTACCCATTATTCCATCATAGTACTTTGTCATAGCAACAAAATTAATAGGCTTTTTCTCTCTATCAAAATTTGAAAAACTTGACTCTACTATTGCCCTTGTTAACTGTCTAGTTCTATCAGTACGAAAATTAGTAAATAAAACAAAATCATTGTCGTCAAAACCATTATAATCAACTTTCACCCTAGGAATGATAAATTCATCTGTTACTTGATCGTCATAACTATCTTTCAATGTTTCAGTAGGATCCTCAAAAACAATCTCTGACTCACCATTAACAATACTCTGGTAAGCTCTCTCTGTACGATCCCAATTATTATTACGATCCATTGCGTAGTATCTACCAGAAATCGTTACAATCTTTCCAACTGTTGATTTTAATCTGTTTTTGATATCTTTAATATAAACCAACCCCTTATCTATAGCACCATCCCTTCCGTCCGTGATTAAATGCAACAAAACCTTCTCCAATCCTTTTTCTTTACATAACTTTAATATAGAAAAAAGATGATTATTATGAGAATGAACACCTTCATCCTGAATTAATGAAATTAAATGAAGAGTCTTTTTCAGTTTTATTGCACTTTCTATCAAATCTAACAAAACCTCATTTTTAAAGAAACTTCCATCACTTATAGATTTATTTATTCTAGATAGGGAAGATTCCACAATCCTACCTGCTCCTATAGTAATATGCCCAACTTCGCTATTGCCAACGACTCCAGAGGGTAGACCAACTGCCCCTCCACTTGCTTCTAAAAGACTGTTAGGATATTTATCCATTATCTGATCCGTAAACGGAGTATCTGCTTTACAAACTGCATTTTTATGACAAGAGGTGCGATATCCCCACCCATCACGAATTATCAACATTACTTTTTTTGATGACATACTTTTTACGATAAAACTAGTAAACATAAATAAGTAAAAATTGTCAACAGATAAGAAGATAAGAATCTAATAATAAAGACAAATAAAATCAATAAAAAACAGGACAACTGTCCTGAATATACAAATTATGCAATGCCAGCAAAGGTATGATAATGTTATTTTTTATCTTCAGCTTTTGCCACCATTTTCATTATACGAGATTTTTTACGGTCTGCTCGTTTTTTTGGAATGTAATTATTCTTTACTGCTTTATCCAATGCAGAATAAACTTTTGACAAAACTTCTTTATAATCTTTTGCTCCATTAGAGATTGCACGACGCAACTCCTTCAAAGAGTTCTTGATTTTATACTGTTTAACTTTGTTAACTTTTTGCTTTCTTCGAGAAACGCGAAGAGCTTTCTTTGCTGATGATGTATTTGGCATATTATTATATTAAATTAAAAATATCGATGTTTTATTTTATCTCAAGTTAAGTGGAGCGGGTAACGGGAATCGGACCCGTGTCTCAACCATGGCAAGGTTGTGTTCTACCACTAAACTATACCCGCAGATATATTATGAAATAAAAAATATCTATTAACCACTATATTGAAGATAATAAACAAAGCCACTGTTAGACAACTTCGTGTTTTTGTCAAGAGTAAATCGGATCATCCAACTTGACATTATGTTTTTTTCCTGCTTTACTATTTTTATATAAAAATTCATTATGGCTTTTATTAGTTTTAATCAAAAAGAATTATAATTATGAAAGAAAATAT